>CAKZVL010000017.1 GCA_937922155.1 uncultured Paracoccaceae bacterium
TTTGGCACGGCCTGATCCGCAAGAACCACGGCTGCACCCCCTTTATCGTTGGTCGCGACCACGCAGGCCCCGGCAACAACAGCCAAGGCGAAGATTTCTATGGTCCATATGATGCGCAGGACATGTTCCGCGAACATCAAGAGGAAATGGGCATCGAAATGGTCGACTTTAAGCACATGGTTTATGTGCAAGAGCGCGCCCAGTACGAACCAGCCGATGAGATCAAGGATAAGGACGACGTCACTGTTCTCAACATCTCTGGTACAGAATTGCGCCGTCGCTTGTCCGAAGGTCTGGAAATCCCTGAATGGTTCTCTTTCCCAACGGTTGTGCAAGAATTGCGCAAGACAAAGCCGCCACGCGCCAAGCAGGGTTTCACTGTGTTCTTCACTGGCTTTTCTGGCTCTGGCAAATCCACTATTGCGAACGCTTTGATGGTTAAGCTGATGGAAATGGGCGGTCGTCCTGTGACATTGCTGGATGGTGATATTGTTCGCAAGAACCTGTCGTCCGAGCTGGGCTTTAGCAAGGAACACCGCGATCTGAACATCCGCCGGATCGGTTACGTGGCCTCTGAGATCACCAAGAACGGTGGTATCGCGATCTGTGCGCCCATCGCGCCATATGCCACGACCCGTCGTGCGGTGCGTGAAGACATCGAAGCCTTTGGTGCCTTTATCGAGGTTCACGTCGCCACGACAATCGAAGAATGTGAACGCCGTGACCGTAAGGGCCTGTATAAGCTGGCGCGCGAAGGCAAGATTAAGGAATTCACAGGGATTTCAGACCCATACGACGTACCTGAAAACCCAGAGCTGAGCGTTGAAACAGAAAACGTCGACGTCGATAACTGTGCGCATCAGGTGATCCTGAAACTGGAAAGCATGGGTTTGATCAAGGCTTAAGCCTTTCCATTCCAGAACAAACAAGAAAGCCCGCGCCCACAAAACGGTCGCGGGCTTTCACATTGTTGCCGTTTTCGCATGTGATTGTTTCCCAAACGGGATCAAAAGGACGGGTAGATCATGTGGGATTTTGTGCTGAGCAGTTGGCATGCGATTGTCGCCGCCGTGGCCGGCCTGATTGCGCCTGCGCTTTTCTTTCTGGCACTGGCCATTATCGTCAAAGGGCGCAGCTGGGTCGCGGATATCAAACGCGCCTTGCCCGAAACCGGGCTGAACGCGCAGATCATTCTGTTCAACGTTTTGTTTTCAATCCCGCTGATCGCCTTGGCCGTGACGTGGTTTCACGGGGTAATGAAAGCGTCAGGGCTTATCCTGGTGCCTGCCAGTTTCTGGGAGGCAATGCCTGCCTGGCTTGTCATTTTCGTTGCGATCTTTGTCGGTGATTTCGTCGCCTATTGGCGGCATCGTTTGGAACATTCCGCCCTGTTCTGGCCTGCGCATGCGGTACACCATTCGGACACCGAAATGACGTGGCTGTCGCTGGAACGTTTCCACCCCATCAACCTATTCACAACCTTTGTAATTGATAGCACCGCGTTGCTGGCCCTAGGCCTGCCGCCCTTTGCCATCATCGCCAACAACATCGTGCGCCATTACTATGGCTATTTGATCCACGCTGACCTGCCTTGGACCTATGGCTGGTTTGGCAAGGTCTTTGTCAGCCCAGCCATGCACCGTTGGCACCATGCCGCAGATGTGCAGGCGTTTGACACCAACTACGCGACCGTCTTTTCGATCTTTGATCGCACCTTTGGCACATGGCGCGTGCCAGGCCCGTGCACGTCACCCCTTGGCGTGACCGATGATATGGAACCGACGCTGGCCGCGCAAATGCTGTATGCGTTCAAGCCGCGGGCCTATCGCCGTTTGTTCCGTAAGTTTCGCAAAGTCGAAAAACCCACGCAGCACCCGGCTGAGTGATTTCAGACCTTAATGCAGCGAGACGACCTGCAAATTGTTCTGCTTTGCCAGATGATCTGCCACGGCTTCTGTCGCGACCAGTGCCACCTGTTCGCCCTTGCCGTTGTGGACCGCAAACAGCACATCTAAATCGCCCGCCTGATCCTGCACATCCTGGGGAAGATCTGCGATCTCAACAGGTTTCAGATAGACGATATCGGTGCTAAAGGATTTCAAGTCTTGCTTTGTATACATGATGTTACCCTTTCTTGATGGAAATCGTTTGGACAGTTTTTGCGGGCACGGCGCGGGTCAGATCGATGTGTAATAGCCCATTTTCCATGGTCGCTTGCCCCACATCGACGCCATCGGCCAAAACGAAAGATCGCTGAAACTGCCGCGCGGCGATGCCGCGATGCAGATACACACGCCCCGCAGCGTCATCCGTCTGGCGCCCCCGGATCAGAAGTGTGTTGTTTTCCACGGTGATCGACAGATCGCTTTCGCCAAAACCGGCGATAGCCAGCGTAATCCGGTATGAAGTATCTGAAGTTTGTTCAATGTTATAAGGGGGGTACCCATCTGTCCCGGTCTTGGCGTTGCGTTCCACCAACCGTTCCAGCTGTTCAAATCCCAATAGGAACGGATGCGTTCCCAAAGCCATTTTCGTCATGCGACACGTCCTCATTCCAAGCGACATCTCTGTTAAGGCCCCATTAAGGCGACCCTGCCTACAAGATATGGGAGTTACGATCCGATAAACAAGACACTGGACTAGTCGAAATGCTTCAAATCGCCTATATTGCCCCCATAAACGGGGCGATTGTAATGAACTCAAAAACACGAATGGACCAGATGGATGTATTGCGCGTCAAGCTTGAGGTTCTGCGCCGCGAACACCAAGATCTTGATGCAGCGATTGACGCCCTGCAGGAACGCGCCGCGACAGATATGTTGACACTGCAACGCCTGAAAAAGCAAAAGCTGCGCCTCAAGGATGAGATTGCCTCGCTCGAAGATCGCACAACGCCCGATATCATCGCCTGACCGATTGCCAAGCTGGCGCGTCTGGCTATAGTGCCGCTTCCTTACGTGCGGAGGCCGCTTTGACCCAACCCCTTGTCGGTATCATTATGGGCAGTCAGTCAGACTGGCCCACCATGCGCGAAGCTGCAAACATTCTGGATGAATTGGGCGTCGCTTATGAGACCAAAATCGTATCGGCCCACCGCACCCCTGACCGCCTTTGGGAGTATGGCAAAACATCCGTTGATCGCGGGTTGCAGGTGATTATCGCCGGGGCTGGCGGGGCTGCGCATTTGCCGGGCATGATGGCCTCCAAAACGCGTATCCCGGTGCTGGGCGTACCGGTGCAGACCAAGGCGCTTTCCGGTGTTGATAGCCTTTATTCCATTTTGCAAATGCCCAAAGGCTTTCCCGTCGGAACGATGGCCATTGGAACGGCGGGTGCTGCCAACGCGGGCCTTATGGCGGCAGGCATTTTGGCCCTGCAAGATGCGGACCTCGCGAAACGGCTCGACACTTGGCGCGCTGAGCTTTCCGCCTCCATCCCGGATGAACCTCGCGATGAGTGAACCATTAAAGGTTGGCGCAACCATCGGCATCTTGGGCGGTGGTCAATTGGGACGCATGCTGTCCGTGGCCGCCAGCCGATTGGGGCTGAAAACGGCCATTTATGAACCCGGTGGCGATTGCCCGGCAAGCCATGTGGCTAATTATCATTTTCAAAAGCCATATGATGATCATGACGCCCTGCGTGCCTTTGCGCAAAGCGTGGATGTGGTGACCTATGAATTTGAAAACATCCCGACAGAGGCGTTGGATGTCATCGAAAAAATCACGCCCATTCACCCCAACCGCCGCGCCCTTGCCACAGCCCAAGACAGGTTGGTTGAAAAGCAATTCTTGCAAGACCAAGGATTGCGGGTCGCCCCCTTTGCCCCTGTCAATGATGCTGCATCCATGGCCAGCGCCATTGCGCGCGTTGGCACGCCCTCAATCCTGAAAACAACGCGCCTTGGCTATGACGGCAAGGGACAAGCCCGGCTCAAAACGCCAGAGGACACGGACGCTGCATTGGCCGCCATGAATGGCGCGCCTGCTGTTCTGGAAGGGTTCGTCGAATTTCAGCGGGAAATTTCTGTTATTGCGGCACGCAATCCGGATGGCGCGATTTCTTGCTATGATCCGGGTGAAAACGTCCACAAAGACGGTATCTTGTCGACAACCACGGTGCCGGCGCAACTGACCCCCGCGCAACGCACCGATGCGGTTCTGCTGGCGGCAAAAATCCTGAACGCACTGGATTATGTTGGCGTCATGGGCGTGGAATTGTTCGTGACACCCCAAGGGCTGATCATCAACGAAATCGCGCCACGCGTGCATAATTCCGGCCATTGGACACAGAACGGCTGCACCGTGGATCAGTTCGAACAACACATCCGCGCCATTGCAGGCTGGCCCTTGGGCGATGGCACCCGCCATTCTAACGTCACGATGGAAAACCTGATCGGCGATGACATGGCGCAGGTCAGCGCGCTGGCCAAAGCGGGCCACGCGATCCACCTATATGGCAAGGCAGAGATTAAGGCGGGCCGAAAAATGGGCCATGTGAATAAGGTCACCGGATCAGCTGGTTAATCTTATCGTATCATCTTGCCAAAAATACTCAAAAATTCGCCCCCTGCCAAAGATCACTCCGTCCCGAAGACAACATCGCTCAGGCTTAATTCCGGATCAAAGGCGCCGGTCTGCAAGAACTGATCCACCTGAGCCATGACCAGCGGGTTATTCATCATGAACGTATGGGTCACGGGCAGCACAAGATGATCTTTCATGCCTAGCAGCTTTGTGCTTTCCACCGACACTTTGCCATCATCCGGCCCGTCGATATAGGATGAATAGACCGGATTTAGCGTGCGATTGCCGGCGATGATGCCCACGTCATAGCTGGGCAGTTCCAACTGGTTTGGCACGCTTGTCGGTTCTGTCCCCAATTCCAACCCCGCAGGGCCGTTGATCCATTGGAACGGTTCCCAATCGCCGAAAATATCCACCAGCTCTGATCCACCGTTGGGTGGGCCCAACATGACCACGCGTCCCATGTTCGCCGGACGGTTTTGTGTCAGCCAAGCGCGGGCCAGAATACCGCCCATGGAATGGGTCACGAAATGCACGCGGTCAGTACCGCAGGCCAGGACATCGGCGGTGACGTTGTCTTTGACCAACGCTTCGATCGAAAAATCGGTGGATGGATAGCCCGCGTTCACCACGCGGTACCCGGCCCCTTCCAGATAGAGCTGCATCGGCGCAAAACTAATTTCTGACCGGGCCAGCCCGTGCAGCAGGACGACACATTGCCCCGCGCGATCCTGCGCCGGAGCAGGCGTTGCCGTCACGAGGGACAAAAGGACAGACATAAGCCGTTTCATCCCCGTAAGATAAGACATCTAGCCAGGATGTGGAGGGGGAATCATCTGTGACCTTGCGTTTCCATGCATCGCCTTACACAGTCGCGCCATGATCCGACTTGCCACCCGCGCCCTCATTTTCAAAGACGACCGACTTTTGCTGGTGAACGCCTACAAGGGGTCGGATCGTTTGTGGTGCGCGCCGGGCGGTGGGGCAGAGCTGCACCAGAGCCTGCCTGACAATCTGCGCCGCGAGGTGTTTGAAGAAACGGGACTGAGCGTGACACCGGGCGCGATTTGTCTGATCAATGAATTTCATGATCCAAACGGGCCGTTCCATCAGGTCGATATCTATTTCCGCTGCAGTTTGGATGCAGGCGATATTGACCCCGACTGGACCGATCCAGAGGGGATCGTGACGCAGCGCCGCTGGGTCACGCAGGTTGAGTTGAAAGCGATCAACGTCAAACCGGACAGTCTGGCGGATGTCGCGTGGGGCACCGCCAACCTGCATTATGATCCGCTGGAACCGATTGTGCGCTAGGGCGGGTGGGCATTAACCTTTTCGCAGCACGGAAATTCCAATCCCGCTCAACACCAGCGCGCCCGCGATGACTAGGCGCAGTGTTAAAGGCTCGCCCAGCAGCAGCACACCCGCCGCAACCGCGATCACAGGCACGCTGAGCTGCGCCACTGCCGCGATGGACGTGGAAAGCTGGGGCACGACCCAATACCAAAGCGCATAGCCAAGACCAGAGGCCAAAGCCCCCGAGAGAACCGCGCAAACGGCACCGCCCAAAGTGACGCCGCCAAAGCCGGTTAGCGCCCAGACCAAGGCGACCACAGGAAAGCAGAGCACAAAGTTACGTGCAGAGGCGGTCAGCGGATCAGGCGCGCCCTGTCCCAAGAGCGTATAAGCCGCCCAGCCAATGCCCGCGATGGCCATCGCAATCGCGCTTGGCCCATCAATCGCCGTCTGCCCCCCCGGCCAAAGCAGAACGATCAAGCCAAACAAGGCCACGCCAGCGCCGAACCAGCGTAGCATCGGGATCGTGTCCTTGCGCATCACCGCATAGGCAAACATCGCCACTTGCATCACGCCAAACAAGATCAACGCCCCAAGCCCGGCATCCAATTTCAAATAAGACCATGAAAACCCGATCATATAGACGGTCAGCGCTAAGGCACCCCACGCCCGCATTGGGTTCCATTTGGGCAGCGTGTCGCCACGCAGAAACACCAAGGCGGCTAGCATCAACGCCCCCGCTGCGACGCGCCATGTGCCAAAGGCCAATGGGTCCATGCCATAGGTAAAGACGCCAACCCGTGTCAGCAGGGAATTACTGGCAAAGGCCACCATCACGACGATGGCAAGCAAGATCAATTTCATGGCGCTTGTCCAATTCTGAATGTGTGCGCCAGCTTAATCGAACGCGCCACAAAAGGCTTATGACAAATGCGGGAAGTAGTCTTCGCAAGTCCCTTCGCGGTACACATCCGCCGTGCAACAGTGGAGACCACCGCCAAAGGCATAGGCATCGCGCAGGTCCACCGGTACGACCTCCATCCCCAGTTTGTCCATTTGTTCCATTTGATAGACCTCTGATGCTTCGACGCAGACGGTTTTGGAATCCAGCACCAGCACGTTCATCGACAGCCAAGTGGAGGAATAGCACAGCGGCGGCGGCGAGTTATGCGCAGGCTGAGCGGCGTCCACAATTTCCCACCCGTTTTGTTCAAACATGCCGCGCTGATCCTCAGGCAATCGGCGCTGCGGATTGTTCAGGATCAGACCGGGGCGCAGGGGCGTAAAGGTCGCATCAATATGAATCGGGTATGGGTCGCCGGGGAAGTTGACCGTATGCACCCGGTGATCGGGGAAGTGACGGCGCAGCCATTCAATCCCCTTAAGGTTCGTCGTAAACCCGTGCTGCACCACCAGATCACGACCAAAGCGCAGAACATCGGCAGCGTCGAACAACGGCTCTTCTTCGGTGGTGACAAAGAATTTTTCAGCCGCCCATTGCAGGCGTTTTTCCACGCCAATTTTGTCGGACAGATAATCGGGGTGGTAATCGGCATCCGTCAGGCGCGGTTTAGGCGCGCTTTCGTGGCGGAAATTGGGGTCTTCATTGAAATACTGCTGCATCAGCGGGCGATAGTTCAGGTATTCAAACCAGCGGCAGCGATAGGACATCGTCGCCTCTAGCATTTCTGAGCCGACGGTCAGCAGCACGTCGCGCGGCGGCATGCAGCCAAACTGACTGTTTGTGTGGAAATCAGGCGTTGTGGCAGGTTTGGAATGGTCAATGGATGTGGGCCGGTCCACACGAATTCCGCGCCCTTCAAGCATAGAGGCGAAGTTGTCGAGCAGTTCATTGGCGCGATCAATCGTTTCTTGCGGACGCTTACCCCATTGGCCGCGCATGTCGCTGTCTTCGGGGACCTTGGCATCCAGTGCGGGTTCTTCGGGGGGGATGTGACAATCGTCGGCACGCCCTACGATAACATGTTTCAAAGGGTCCCATTCATTCCACGAATTGACGATTGTTTTTGCCATGATCTGCGCTCCGGATTTGCAACGGACAATTTTTAGGGCGCTCACATCCGGGTGACAAGCAAAACTATCGCAGGACGCGATGGAAATTCTGCGTAACTTTCGTATAAGTGACCAAAGCACGAGGAGGGAGACCCAATGACACGCATGACGGCCAAGGATTTCGATCAAGGCTTGCTTGAGCTATATGACTTTTACGCGCATGGCCAAATCACCAAGCGGGAGTTTCTGGACAAGGCGGGCAAATATGCGGTGGGTGGTGTCACCGCCATGGCGCTTTTGAATATGATGAGCCCGAATTATGCGCTGGCGCAACAAGTGTCATTTAACGACCGCGACATTGATCCCGAATACATCACCTATAATTCGCCCGCAGGCACCGGCGACGTGCGCGCCTATTTGGTGCGCCCGGCCAAGGTGTCAGGACCGGTGCCATCTGTTTTGGTAATCCACGAAAATCGCGGCTTGAACCCTTACATCGAAGACGTCGCGCGCAGATTGGCAAAGGCTGGGTTTATGGCGCTGGCCCCTGATGGGTTGTCGTCACTTGGCGGGTATCCGGGCAATGATGCCGATGGTCGCGTGATGCAGCAGGCCGTGGACCGCGCGGAACTGATGAACGATTTCTTTGCGGGCTTTGAACATCTAAAGGCGCGTCCAGAAGGCAATGGTAAGGTTGGTGCCGTCGGATTTTGCTATGGTGGCGGTGTCGTGAAGGCCTTGGCCGTGGCCTATCCCGAACTGGATGCAGGCGTTGCGTTTTATGGTCGCCAACCCAGAGCGCGCGATGTTCCAAAAATTCAAGCGCCCTTGATGATCCACATGGGTGAGTTGGACGAGCGTATCACATCAGGTTGGCCCGATTTCGAAGCGGAGCTTCAGAAGAACAACAAGGTGTATCAAGGTTACATCTATGAAGGGGCCAACCACGGTTTCCACAACGACAGCACGCCGCGCTATGATGAGACGATGGCCGAACTGGCTTGGGGGCGGTCGATAAGCTGGTTTAAGGCCTATTTGGAAGACGCAGGGTAGCGTTGTAATCAATCGCAATTACAAAGGGCGGCCCCTGTTGGAGCCGCCCTTTTTTAACGTCAGGCCGGGACGTTCTCGTGACCTTTTCTTCGAAAAGGCACTGCCACGTCCTAGAACGGTTTTGGCGATGAGCAAAATCTCTCGCTCTCGTGACAAAGGGGCCAAAAGGCCCCTTTGCACTGCCGCTTACCGGCAGACTTCGCAAATGCGAAGTCGCCTTACATCATGCCGCCCATGCCGCCCATGTCGGGCATGCCGCCGCCTGGCATTCCGCCGCCATCCTTGGATGGCTTGTCGGCAACCATAGCTTCGGTTGTGATCAAAAGACCTGCAACAGATGCTGCGTCCTGCAGCGCTGTGCGCACAACCTTGGCTGGATCGATCACGCCGAACTTGAACATGTCGCCATATTCTTCGGTCTGTGCGTTAAAGCCGAACGCCTTGTCAGAAGACTCGCGGATTTTGCCAGCAACGACAGAACCGTCGACGCCAGAGTTTTCAGCGATCTGACGCAGTGGCGCTTCGATGGCTTTGCGAACGATGGAGATACCAACGTCTTGGTCAGAGTTTGCGCCAGTTAGCTTGTCCAGTGCTTTCGCACCTTGGATCAAGGCCACACCACCGCCAACAACGATACCTTCTTGAACAGCGGCACGTGTCGCGTTCAATGCATCGTCAACGCGGTCTTTGCGTTCTTTAACTTCCACTTCGGACATGCCGCCAACGCGGATAACAGCAACACCGCCAGCCAGTTTGGCCACGCGTTCTTGCAGCTTTTCCTTGTCGTAGTCGGATGTTGTTTCTTCGATCTGACCGCGGATCTGGTTTACGCGGGCTTCGATTTCAGCCTTGTCGCCGGAACCGTCGATGATCGTTGTCTCATCCTTTGTGATCGCAACGCGCTTGGCAGAACCCAGCATGTCGATTGTCACGTTCTCAAGCTTCATGCCGAGGTCATCAGAAATAACCTGACCACCTGTGAGGATCGCGATGTCCTGCAACATGGCTTTACGACGATCACCGAAACCTGGGGCCTTAACAGCCGCGATTTTCAGACCACCGCGCAGCTTGTTCACAACGAGTGTGGCCAGCGCTTCGCCTTCGACGTCTTCTGCAATGATCAAAAGTGGCTTGCCAGACTGGATCACTGACTCAAGCAGTGGAACCATTGGCTGGAGCGATGACAGCTTTTTCTCGTGCAGCAAGATGATTGCGTCGTCGAGTTCTGTTGTCATCTTGTCTGTGTTGGTCACAAAATATGGGGACAGATAGCCGCGGTCGAACTGCATGCCTTCGACGACATCGGTTTCTGTTTCCAGACCCTTGTTTTCTTCGACAGTGATCACGCCTTCGTTGCCGACTTTCTGCATCGCGTCAGCAATCTGGCGACCGATTTCTGCTTCACCGTTGGCAGAGATTGTACCAACCTGCGCAACTTCGTCGCTGTCTTTCACTTCGCGTGCCGCACCTTTGATCGCTTCAACTACGGTTGCAGTCGCAAGGTCGATGCCGCGCTTAAGATCCATTGGGTTCATGCCAGCGGCGACAGATTTCATGCCTTCTTTGACGATAGCCTGGGCCAGAACTGTTGCAGTTGTAGTACCGTCACCCGCTTCGTCATTGGTGCGGCTGGCCACTTCTTTGACCATCTGCGCGCCCATGTTTTCGAACTTATCTTCCAGTTCGATTTCCTTGGCGACAGATACACCGTCTTTGGTGATGCGCGGGGCACCGAATGATTTGTCCAGAACCACGTTGCGGCCCTTTGGACCCAATGTGACCTTAACCGCGTCAGCAAGAATGTTGACACCGTTCAGCATACGTCCGCGTGCGTCCGTGCCGAATTTTACGTCTTTAGCAGCCATTGATTAGCTCCTTGAATTCTACAATTTCGTTGGAAAGGAAAGGATGTCGTCGGCTTACATGATGCCGAGGATGTCGCTTTCTTTCATGATCAAAAGCTCTTCGCCGTCGATCTTAACTTCGGTGCCGGACCATTTGCCGAACAGAACCTTGTCGCCAGCTTTGACATCCATTGGGATCAGCTCACCGCTGTCTTTGCGGGCACCAGCGCCGCATGACACGATTTCACCCTCAGCTGGTTTTTCTTTTGCAGTCTCGGGAATGATAAGTCCGCCAACTGTTTTTTCTTCGCCTTCAATCCGGCGAACCAGTACGCGGTCGTGAAGTGGTGTAAATGCCATTTCAGAACGTCTCCGTTTCGTGTGTTTCAACTTATTAGCACTCAACCATGCTGAGTGACAACAGAGCGTAACTAGGCAGGAGATCAGACCGAGTCAAGAGGGGCGAATTGGATGTTTAGCGAAATCCCAAAAGACGCGAAATCGCCAAGCGATCCGTCAGTTTGAAAATGACGATGGGCAGAATGACACCAAGCGTGACTCCTACAATTAGGTGGACCGTTAGATCGCTGATCCCGCCCTTAAGCAGGGCTACGCGAAACCCAGCTGATACGAACGTGTGCAGCATGTAAATCGGCATCGTTGCCAAACCGCACAGGATCAAACCGCGATACGTAAAAGTGCCCCGCAAGATCTGCACCGCTGGTTTTGACACCGCAAGAACCGCAATCGACATCAAGGCAGCGCGCAGTGCTGGCGGCACGAGGTTGAGGTTGGTGCCCGCATCAATCAAACCCGCAAAGAAGATCGCAAGCGCCGCAAGACCCATGGGAATAGAGATTTCTGTCTGGCGCAAGACCAGCCCCGCAAATGCCCCAAGCGCCACAAAGGGCGAAAATCGTATACCCAACTGGAACCAAGGCACCAGCGCTTGCGGCAGCGCGATCACTTCGCGCAAGACAAACAAAATCAGGCTCACCGCGAGCCAGAACACCCAAGACTGGCGCAGAGGCCCGGCGAGCAATCCAACCGGCAACAGAATGACAAAGCTGAGAAACAGCGCCCAAAGGAACCAAAAATGCAAGATCGGCGGCACCGGCCAGATCAAAACGTCGCTCAGTTCAATCGGGGTGTTCGCCGCCTGACCTGCTAGTAGTTTCAACAGCAAAAACAGATATGTCCAAAGCACCAAAGGCCAAATCAGGCGCCGAGTGATGCGGGGCATATGGGTTAGAAAACTACCCTTGTTCGTTTGGCCCGGCAGCATCAGCCCCGACAACATAAAGAATAGCGGCATGTGAAACGAATAGATCATGCCGTTGACGATGGCATAAACGATACGATCATCGACCACGTCAGCGGCGTAGAGCCCACGCCATGCGTGCCCAATCACAACAAAGATTATGGCCAATCCGCGCGCGAAATCGATCCAATCAAATCGGTCAGCAACCTGAGCTGGAGAAGACAATTTCGGCGGTTCCATTCACAACGGCGACTAGGCGGTGTTTGAACATGGTTTCACAACAAAGCGCAACAACGGTGACGAAAAAACGCCGCTTTCGTCGTTTACATTGACCTTAAAGCGACACAACGTTCCCACCTATCTGGGATTGCCACGTCTGGGTTAACATTCGCGACTAGCCAATAGGACAAATCAAATGCGCCTCTTTCGCCTTTTTACCATTCTCTGCCTATTCTGGGGGCAAAGCGTTTTGGCCCTTTGTGATCAGGACAGTTTCCTGAACCGACTTGACGCAGCACAACTTACACAAATCACTGAAAGCGCAGCTGCGATGCCTTATGGCAAGGGTATTTTGTGGCGGGCGCGCCGGGGTGAGGACACGATCACGGTTGTGGGTACGATGCACATTTACGACCCCCGATTGGCCGCGATATTTGCGCGGGTTCAAGACACGGTGGCTGAGGCCGACATCCTATTGGTTGAGGCAACCGCCAAAGAAGAAGCCGAAATTCAGGCCACGATGGCCAACAACCCCGAACTGGCCTTTATCACCGAAGGCCCGACCCTGATCGACAAGCTGGACCCGGATCTGTGGCAAGCGGTGGCCGATGCGGCAAGCGCCCGTCAGGTCCCGCCGTTTATGGCGGCGAAAATGCAACCTTGGTTTTTGTCCCTTACCCTTGCGATTCCGCCGTGTGCGATGTCCTCATTAACGCAGGGCAAGAAAGGGTTGGATCATATGATCATGGCCGAGGCAGAGACCGCGGGCGTTCCGATGCGCGCGCTAGAGCCGTCCAACACGCTGTTGGACATCATGCGCGATGGCACCTTTGACGAACAGGTTGAGGCGCTGCAATTGTCGTTGCTTGCCCCGGACATGCATTCTGAAATGTTCGTTGCGATGTTGGATGCCTATTTCGCGGAGGAAATTGCGATATTGTGGGAAGCGTCGCGGATGGCGACGGCATTTGTCCCCGGTCTGGATCAACAAACGGCACAAGCGCAATTTGATCAGACAGAGCATGCCTTGCTGAGCGAACGCAATTTAAACTGGATGCCTGTGATCGCGGAAAACCTGCGGCCCAACACCGTGGTGGCTGTCGGGGCTGCGCATTTGATGGGGGAGATGGGCATCCTGCGTCTGCTTGAAAACGACGGCTGGGTGATCACGCCGTTTTAGGTATGGGTCGCTCAGACATCGGCCCAATCTGCCATGCCTTTTTTGCCCTCTGCCGTCAGCCCGTAGACGCCTGTCGAGATTTTCTCAAACCAGCCATAGTGGTTTTCGCGCATGATGCGCGTGGCACTTGGCACCTCGGCCCAGTCTTTGACCTTCGCGCCTTTGGACGGACCATGCACCGCCAGAAACCGCGCACAACGCAGCGCGTCTTGGCGGTAACCGGTGACAAGCCCGTGGCGGGTTGCGCCGCCCTCATTAGGGTCGCCTTGCAGCCGATCAAAGGCGCGCAGCAGTTTGGTTTTCTTCTTTTTAGTCGTGCGTGCAGCATAGGGGCCGGGGTCGGCCAACACCTCAACATGTCCATCGCGGGCCCGCACCGTCAGAACGCCAAGCCCCACGCGACGCGCAAGTTTGACATTGGCCTTTAACGCCTTGGCCTGCCCGCCCGCAGGCACGGCGACATAGACGTCATCTGTCGTGGACAGCCGATCAATCGCTTGATGAAACAGCGCCAGCGAAAAGCCGAGCTTGAGTTCGACAATCACCACATCGTCGCCCCGACGCCCCACGACATCGGCGGCACCCACCTCTCCCTTCACCTCATACCCTTGGCGTTGAAGGTGGGCTTTGATGGGGGGGTAAAGGTCAGTTTCAGCCATACCGCGCATTTTCTTCCACAAGTTGGGCTTTGCCATTATGGGCAATGTTAACGTCCTGATCGTGAACTTTAAACATCTGCAAACCGGCCAGATAAACCGACAGTATTGCCCCCCGTTTTAAAACTATAATTGAAAGGTTTTTCATCGGCACACAACCCGACGAATAGCACGGGGTGACAGATGGCAATTGAGCCCCTATAAGGCGCGAAAATCCCCCGCTTTGAATAGGACTTTCGCGCATGACCACTCTTGTATTTGGCCACAAATCCCCTGACACCGACAGCACCGGATCACCGCTGATCTGGGAATGGTTCCTCAACCACACCGGAACGGACGCCAAAGCCGTCCTGTTAGGTGACCCCAACACAGAAGCCGCGTTTGTGGCGGAGCGCTGGGGTTTTGCCCTGCCCGAGATCATCGCCGACGTCGCTGATGATCAGGCTTGCGTGATCGTTGACACCAACAATCCAGCCGAGCTGCCCGCCAACATCAATGGCGCGGATGTGCAGGCGATCATCGACCACCATAAACTGGTTGGCGGTCTGGAAACCAAAGGCCCGATTGACATCACGATCCGCCCGCTTGCCTGCACCGCGACGATCATGCACGATCTGATGAGCGAACACGCCGCCCATATGCCCGATGGCATCAAGGGGCTGATGTTGTCTTGCATTCTGTCTGACACGCTTGGCTTCCGCTCTCCAACGACGACGGACGTGGACAAGGCGCTGGCCACCGCATTGGCCGCCGATCTGGGCATCGACATGACCGCCTATGCGGATGAAATGTTCGCGGCCAAATCCGACGTTTCTGCGTTTTCCGACGCTGAGCTGATCCGCATGGACAGCAAGGAATACGAAGTGGACGGCACGAAATTCCGCGTTTCTGTCCTTGAAACGACAGCGCCCAATATTCCGCTGGATCGCAAAGACAGCCTGATGGAAAGCTTTAAGACCGTCGCGAAAGAAGATGGCGTTGACGAAGTTCTGTTGTTCGTCGTGGACATCATCAAAGAAGAAGCGACATTGCTGGTACCAAACGATCTGGTCAAAGGCGTTGCGGAAAAATCCTTTGGCGCGTCGGTGTCCGGCGACACAGTTGTGCTGCCCGGCATCATGAGCCGCAAGAAACAGATCATTCCCAACCTTAAGGTCTGATCGCACAATCATCGACTTGAGCGCCGTCCTAGGGAACCCCTTAGGGCGGCGTTTTTGTTTGGGCGTCTATTGCTGCACCGACGCTGTTTCGCTTTCAATCGGCGGCAGGTCTTCGAGCTGATCAAAGATTGCGGTGCAAATGCTGTCCATTTCCAGCGCGAAAAAATTACGCGCGGCGGCCTCATTGGGGTGAAAGGGATCTTTGACCCGGCCCCGTGAATTTAGGCGAAAGTAATTTGCGTTGCCCTGATACATCTCGACCGTTGCCTCTGTTGCGCCGGGGACAAAGCTGCATTGGCTGCCTGTGATTTCAAACGCCTTTTGCAAATTCTCTTGCGCGCGCAAACGAAGCTGAACAATCTCTTCCTTGTAGGCGGGCTGCGTGGTCATAAAAATACAACCCATATCGGGCGGCAATTGCGACGTCATGCGTTCCACATCCGCGACCGTATCCTCCAGACTTTCCGCCCAACGGCGTGCCGAATTGCCCAAGAACGTCATCAAGGTCAGCTTGGGGTCGTAATAATCATCGCGGAACATTTCCTCAAACGCGGAACGGCCCGGCGCGCAGAATTGGTAGGGCGCGCCCTGCCCGATCTGAACGTATTTGTTGCCCGTGGTGTTGATGAAGCCATACGTCCCGGCATTTACGCGCCAGTTTTTATCAACGTCACAAATCGCGCCCTTTGCAGGCCCGCTGCGCGCAAGCCATGACGGCAAAGAGGTGGAGCGCACACCAATCACCGCAACGCGGGTTTCGCCCAGCTTTTCCAGTTCAATGGATTGTTCTGGGCTGGCGGCGCAGTGTTCGTGAATGTTGGTAAAGAAATCCAGAAAAGCAGGACCCGACCCAAACGGGATTTGGCTGTCGCCAAGGATCAGAATATCGGGGGACAAAAAATCATCCGCCGAAGCGGACCCCGCCCATAGGCACGTGGCAAGGGCTGCGAAAACGGATGGTATGCGTGATTTCATTGGGTCCTCAACGGTCGTGCAATTTTTTGTTGCTTTGGTCAAAGTGGCTAACACGGCGCAACGCCATTCACCAAATAACCATTTCGTTGGTTTGCGCGATGGCTGGTTTACCGCAGGTGTACCGGTAGTGTACGCGTGGTGTCGACGAAATCACGCGCAAAAGGCCCCGATCATGACCCAGATCATTTCTGCATTCTCTGACATTTCTGAGCGATATGACGCCGCATTTGTGGACCTTTGGGGCTGCATGCACAACGGGATTGAGGCAATGCCAGAGGCGGTGGCCGCCATGCAAGAGTATCGCGCGCGCGGTGGGAAAGTCGTGCTTGTCACCAACTCTCCCCGGCCGTGGGATTCCGTAGCAGAGCAGATCAAAGGGTTCGGCATCCCAGAGGATGCGTGGGACGCGATTGCAACCTCTGGCGACAGTGCGCGGGCAGCGATGTTTATGGGCGCGGTTGGAGAAAAGGTCTGGTTCATGGGCGAAAGCCCGCGGGACGATGATTTCTTTGAGCCGCTGAAAATCATTGATAATCCGGTGAACATTCAAAAGGTTTCTTTGCAGGACGCTGAAGGCATCATTTGCTGCGGCCCGTTTGACCCGATGGCCGACCCGGAGGTGAACCGCAAAGATTTCCTGTTTGCGCGGGAAAAGGGGCTGAAACTGCTTTGCGCAAACCCCGATATCGTTGTGGATCGCGGTGAGGACCGGGAATGGTGCGCCGGGGCGCTTGCCGCGCTGTACACCGAAATGGGCGGGCAAAGCCTGTATTTTGGCAAGCCGCATCCGCCGATCTATGACCTTGCCAAACGCAGGCTTGCGGCCATCGCGGATGTGCCCAGCGATGATCGCATTGTCTGCATCGGAGACGGCATTCTGACGGACATCAAAGGCGGCGTGCAAGAGAATCTGGACACCCTTTTCATCACCGGCGGCCTCGCGGCGGCGGAAACGAAAACCACGGTTGATCCGGACAAAGCGGCGCTAAGTGCTTATTTGGAAAAAGAAATGATCTCTCCTACACTGTCGATTGGACTTTTGCGCTAGATCCATTCCGCAGTTGCAAGGTAATATAATTTCGCCTATAACACCTTAAGCGGTTTATTATTACCTTACGGAGCTATCATGTTAGACAACGCACCCCGTGGCACAATCGTCATTGAAGACATCGAAATTGGCATGGTCCGGTCGTTGCGCAAGATCGTGACGGACCGCGATATTGAGCTGTTTGCCGAGGTTTCAACTGATCATAATCCGGTTCATCTGAACGAAGAATACGCGCGCGATACCATATTTGCCGGGCGGATCGCGCATGGGATGCTGACCGCCGGGTTGATCAGTGCGGTTATTGGCGAACAGCTGCCCGGTCATGGCACCGTTTACCTTGGGCAATCGCTGAAATTTATGGCCCCCGTGCGCCCCGGTGATATGGTCACAGCAGAGGTTGAGGTCACGGCGATTGATTATGCAAAGCGGCGCGTGACGATGGAAACTCGCTGCCTGGTCGAGGGTAAAAAGGTGCTGATCGGCGAGGCGACGGTGCTGGCCCCATCTGGCAAATTTGACTGATCCGGGTCGGAATTTTTTGCGACAGTTCTGACGCTGCATCAACCGCTTGCACCTGCATCTGGGCCTTGCTACCGAAGGTCCTATGCGCATTATTCGTGACCCTGCCTTTATTGATCCGACAGACCGCGGCGCTGCAGCGGCCATTGGCAATTTTGACGGTGTGCACTTGGGTCATAAGGCCGTCATTGATCTGGCGCGCCAAACCGCGCAGGACCTGAACGCCCCCCTTGGCATCATGACATTCGAGCCGCATCCGCGCGCCTTTTTCGCGCCGGACGCCGCCGCGTTCCGCCTGATGAACGCCGAAGCCAAAGCGCATTGTTTGAAAAAACTGGGCGTTGAACGGCTGTATGAAATTCCATTTAATGCTGCGTTATCAGTCCTTTCCCCTGAAGAGTTCGCGCAAAAGATCATCGCCGATCAATTGGGCCTGAAACACATCTTGGTCGGTGCTGATTTTTGTTTTGGCCATGCTCGATCTGGCACAACCGATGATTTGATCCGTTTTGGAGCGGACATGGGTTTTGGTGTTACAATCGCCCCGCTTTTACAGATTGGAGAGACCGATGTCAGTTCCACCGCGATCCGGCAAGCGCTGAGCGAGGGCAGGCCTGGTGATGCGGCCAATATGTTGGGTCATTGGCATTGGATCGAAGGCGAAGTGATCCGCGGCGAACAGCGCGGGCGCGACCTTGGATATCCAACCGCCAACATGTCAATCGCGGGGCTGCATCCGCCGAAGTTTGGCGTATACGCTGTGAAAGTTGATGTGCGCGATGGCCCGTTTGAGGGCAGTTATGATGGGGCGGCCTCCATTGGGGTGCGTCCGATGTTTGGGGAGAATGTGCCAAACTGCGAAACCTTCCTGTTTGATTTTTCTGGTGACCTTTACGGGGCAACATTGTCTGTCGCGCTTGTCGACTACTTGCGCCCAGAAGAAAAGTTTGAAGGTCTGGATGCGCTGATCACTCAGATGGGCGCTGATTGCGACCGGGCACGGGGCATCCTGAAAGATGCCTGACATTCCCCGCGATAACCTGCGCCCCCAGTTTTGGGGCCGCGTGCCCATGGACGATATGACCAAGGCAGAGTGGGAAGCCTTGTGCGATGGGTGCGGCAAGTGTTGTCTGAACAAGCTGGAGGATGAAGACACAGGCGAGGTTGAATTGACCCGTGTGTCCTGCCGATTGCTGAACACCGATACGTGCCTTTGCAGCCAGTACCCAATCCGCCATCAGTTCGTGCCGGAATGTATTGTTTTGACGCCAGAAACCCTTGATCGGCACATGTATTGGTTGCCCCAGACCTGTGCCTATCGTTTGGTTCATGAGGGTCGCCCGCTTTATCCTTGGCATCCGTTGTTGACGGGTGATCCGCAAAGCCCGCACGCGGAAGGTGTCACGATGATTGGTCGCGCGATACCGGAGACCGAAGTCGATGAGGACGATTGGGAAAATCATATTATTCAGGAGCCAACTTAGATGTTCTTTGCTTCAGACAACGCAGGCCCGGCCCATCCAAAGGTGATGGAGGCCCTAACGGCGGCCAATGACGGCTATCGCATGGGATACGGCGCCGATGCAGAGATGGACGCCGTGCGTGCCCGCATTCGGGAGGTGTTTGAGGCACCAGAGGCCATGGTGCATTTGGTGGCAACGGGTACAGCGGCCAACTCCATTCTGTTGGCCACGATGGCGAACCCGTGGGAGACTATTTTCTGCACCAAGATGGCGCATATCCACGAAGACGAATGCAATGCGCCGGAGTTTTATTCCGGGGCCAAGCTGACGCTGGTGGACGACGTTGATGCAAAGATGACGCCAGAGGCGCTGCGCAGCGCGATCGAAGGGGAGGAAACCCGCGGCGTGCATGGCCCGCAGCGCGGGCCCGTGTCCCTGACGACGGTGACAGAAAAGGGAACAGTTTATACATGCGAGGAACTGGCCGCTTTGACCGCGGTCGCGCGGGAATATGGCCTTGAGGTTCATTTAGACGGTGCGCGGTTTGCCAATGCGATGATGACGCTTGGTTGCACCCCGGCAGAGATGACGTGGAAAGCGGGGATCGATACCGTCAGTTTTGGCGGGACCAAGAACGGGTTGATGGGCGTTGAAGCCTGCATCATGTTTGATCCGGCCAAGTCCTTTGAATTCGAACTGCGCCGCAAGCGTGGCGGGCATTTGTTTTCAAAGCACCGCTATCTGTCGGCCCAGATGCTGGCCTATCTGGCGGATGATTTGTGGATGACGATGGCGAGGGATGCGAACGCGGCTGCAAAGCCGTTGATAGGGGCGCTAAGCGCCCATCCTGAGGTTGAGCTGCCTTGGCAGCCTGAGGCCAATGTCATCTTTTTCACCGCGCCGCGCGCTTTGCATCAAAACCTGCTGGCGGGCGGGGCAACCTATTACGTGATGGACGGCGACGCCGCACAGGGCGATCCGGCAGAGCGCTTGACCGGGCGGCTTGTCACGAATTGGAGCACGCGCGACGAGGATGTCAGAGGCTTTTCCAGCCTGCTTTAACGCTTGACCGATTTACGCAGCGGGATGGCGTCAGCGCCCCGGCGTTAAACCGGCGCGCGACATTTCAGTCGGACTGTTTTAGACCCGCCCTTCCAGATGCACCTCAAGATCGGCCATGCGATCTTCGCCCCAGAAACGTTCATCCGTATCGGTGATAAAGAAGGGCGCGCCAAAGACGCCTTTTGCAACTGCGTCTTCGAGGTTGGATGCGTATTCTTCGGCGCTGGCCAGCATGCCCTTGTCCACGAGATCACCGTCAAATCCTGCTTCGATCAAACAGGCGCGGATAACGTCGTCCTGCGCGATGTCCTTATCGCCGGCCCAAACTGCGGCTGTCACATCCGCCACAAGCTTGGCCAGATCACCGCCGCCTGCGTGTTGAGCGGCGATAATCGCATAGGACGAGGGTGCCATGTTTGTTGGAAAATGCGCGGGTTTCAGGTTAAGAGGCATGTTGAGAAGCGCTGCGCGACGGCGCATATCCTGCAGGCGGTATTCTTGCCGATTTGGATGGCGATCCTTGGGCGGTATCCCACCCGTACGGGAAAACAGCCCCATGATGTCCAGCGGTTTGTATGTGATCGTGGCGCCGTGTTTTGCGGCGATTTCAGCGGGGCGCGTTCCAACCAGATATGTAAACGGGCTGATGGTGGCAAAGTAGTAGTCGATATGGGCCATTTTGGTCTTTCTTTGTTCAGGAAATGTTTCCGGGACGGTAGCGGTGTGCTAGGCGGTGTCAACGTAACGAATCTGTGACAGACTGCTGCTCAAGGACATTTTCCCATGCCAAACCCGCTCGAGCCGAAGCTGATTTCCGGCAACGCTAACCGCCCATTGGCCGAAAGTGTCGCAGCGCGGATGTCGATGCATCGGGGCATTGACGTTGGATTGGTTGATGCGCGGGTAGAGCGGTTTAACGACAGTGAAGTTTTCGTCGAAGTGTTCGAAAACGTCCGGGGCGAAGACATGTTTATCATGCAGTCCACATCAAACCCCGCAAATGACAACTTGATGGAACTGCTGATCATCACCGACGCGCTGCGCCGTTCATCGGCATCACGCATCACCGCTGTCATCCCTTACTTTGGCTATGCGCGCCAAGATCGCAGATCAAAGGCCCGCACACCGATCACTGCAAAGCTGGTTGCAAATATGATGGTCGAGGCCGGGATCGAACGGATACTGACCCTTGACCTGCACGCGACGCAGATCCAAGGGTTTTTTGATATCCCTGTGGACAACCTTTATGCAGCGCCCTTGTTTGCGCTGGATGCCATGCATCATTTTAAGGGTCAGATGGATGACATCATGGTCGTTTCCCCCGATGTGGGCGGTGTGGCCCGTGCGCGTGACCTGGCGCAGCGAATTGGCGCGCCGTTGTCCATCGTGGACAAGCGACGTGGAAAGCCCGGTGAAGTGTCTGATATGACCGTGATCGGCGATGTGAAGGGGCGGACCTGCCTGATCGTGGACGATATCGTCGATACCGCTGGTACGCTGTGCAAAGCTGCGGAGGTGCTGATGGAAAACGGCGCGAAAGAGGTTCACGCGTTTATCACACACGGTGTCCTGTCTGGCCCTGCGATTGAACGCGTTGGAAAATCGGTGATGAAGAACCTCGTGATCACCGACACGATCCAACCGACCGAGGCTGTACTGGGCTGTGAACAAATCCGGGTTGTGAACACAGCGCCGATGTTTGCCCAAGCGATTTTGAACACGTGGAACGGGACAAGCGTTTCGTCCCTGTTCAACCACAAGACATTGATGCCGATCTACGAAGGTATGTACCGCGGCTAAGTCCGGCGCGCTGTTCAGATATCCCAAACTTCTTCGACGCCGACGGACCCGATGGCCTGCCAGCTGACGCGGGCGCGGGCGATTTTGCTGTCGGACCATGTCCGAAACACGATGTCAAAACCGACCGGCGTGATGCCTTCGGCCTGAACGTCAAAGCGGATATTCATGTTGTTTGAGGCATCAAACATGGACACGGAAACCATCACGTTTGGGTTGGCGCTAAAGCTTTCTTCGAATGACACGGCATAGCGCACCTCGCGCGGGCCGTCCCCCGTCCACATGGAACCATCGTTTTCAAAGTCTGAAAACAAAACCTCGTCACCCTGAGCAATACCGAGCAGCCCTGCATCTAGTTTTCGCATTCGATGTGTCACACTTTGTTTTCGCTGCGCATACCCTATCCGGCCTAACAGCAAGTGAAAGAAAAAAGGGCCCCGCTAATGCGAGGCCCTGATTTGATATTTGATCTGTGTCGTTTAGTCCGCAGAGGACAGCCCGATGTGACCACCAACCGCGACCATGTCGGCCATAAGCTTGGCTGCGTCGTCGACGGGCCCCGGCTCATTTTCGAACACTTCTTTGGCGTTGTTCAACGCCGCTTTCGCCTCTGCGATCATGGCGTCATAGGCCTCTTGCGTGACTTCTGCCTTGGGCAGGGCGCTTTCGGCCAGAACAGACACGGCATCCGCTGTAATCTCAGCGAAACCGCCGGTGACGACGTAATCGTCGGTACCGCCAGAGTGGATCACGCTTAGGATACCAGGGCGCAGGGTTGTGATGGTGGGCGAGTGGCCTTCCATCGCGGTCATGTCACCGTCAGCGCCCGGGATGCGGACTTCGGTCGCCTCGACAGAGGCCAAACGGCGCTCTGGCGAGACAAGATCGAATTGTAGGGTTGCCATATCAGGCTCCTTAACTCCGATTAAGCTGCGTCAGCAGCCATTTTTTCGGCCTTGGCGATCACGTCTTTGATGCCGCCAACCATGTAGAACGCGCCTTCTGGAAGGTGATCATATTCACCGGCCACAACCGCCTTGAACGATTCAATCGTCTCTTCCAGTGGCACCTGAACACCGTCAGACCCTGTGAACACCTTTGCCACGTCAAACGGCTGCGACAAGAAGCGTTCCAGCTTACGTGCGCGGGTCACGGCCAGTTTGTCGTCTTCTGACAATTCGTCCATGCCCAAAATCGCGATGATGTCCTGAAGGGACTTATAACGCTGCAGAACCTGCTGCACGTCTGTCGCAACTTTGTAGTGTTCTTCACCGATGATCTGCGGGTCAAGCAGACGCGATGTAGACCCCAGTGGGTCAACCGCAGGGTAAATACCCTTTTCGGAAATCGCACGATCCAGAACGGTTGTCGCATCCAAGTGGGCGAATGATGTCGCGGGTGCCGGGTCGGTAAGGTCATCCGCAGGGACGTAAACGGCCTGAACGGAGGTAATTGACCCAGATTTCGTTGACGCAATACGTTCCTGCATCGCACCCATGTCGGTTGCGAGTGTTGGCTGATAGCCCACCGCAGATGGAATACGACCCAAAAGCGCTGACACCTCTGAACCCGCTTGCGTAAAGCGGAAGATGTTATCAACGAAGAACAGAACGTCAGAACCTGTATCGTCTCGGAACTGTTCCGCAAGGGACAGACCAGTCAGCGCGATCCGCATACGCGCGCCTGGAGGCTCGTTCATCTGGCCGTAGACCAGCGCAATTTTGGAATCTTCTAGGTTGTCAGGAACGATAACGCCGGATTCGATCATTTCGTGATAAAGGTCGTTTCCTTCGCGCGTACGCTCACCCACACCCGCGAACACGGACACACCTGAGTGTACTTTTGCGATGTTGTTGATAAGTTCCATGATGAGAACTGTTTTACCAACACCCGCACCACCAAAGAGGCCAATTTTACCACCCTTCGTGTAAGGCGCGAGAAGGTCGATAACCTTAATGCCTGTCACGAGGATTTCGGTTTCTGTCGACTGGTCTTCGAACGCTGGCGCATCGCCGTGAATTGGGCGACGTGATTTTGATTTCACGGGGCCCTGTTCGTCCACTGGATCACCAGTCACGTTCATAATGCGACCCAATGTTGCAGGTCCAACGGGCACAGAAATCTGGCCGCCTGTGTTGGTCACGTCTTGACCGCGAACCAGACCTTCGGTCGCGTCCATCGCAATGGCACGAACCGTGTTTTCACCAAGGTGCTGGGCCACTTCGAGCACCAGTTTCTTACCGTTGTTGTCCGTTTCCAGCGCGTTAAGGATCTCTGGAAGATCGCCGCCAAACTGAACGTCTACAACGGCGCCAATCACCTGCGTGATCTTGCCTTTTGCATTAGCCATGTTTCGTCTCCGGTTCTGTCAGTCTAAAGCGCTTCCGCGCCCGAAATAATTTCAATCAGCTCGTTTGTGATCACGGCCTGACGGGAGCGGTTAAACTCAATCGTCAGTTTGTCGATCATTTCACCCGCGTTACGTGTGGCGTTGTCCATCGCAGACATGCGTGCGCCTTGTTCTGACGCGCCATTTTCCAGCAATGCGCTAAAGATGGCCGTCGCGACGCCGCGCGGCAGCAGGTCAGCCAGAATGGCGTCTTCGCTGGGCTCGTAGTCGTAAAGCGTGGTGCTGTCGGCGTCGTCGGAAGCTTCGAACGTTGCAGGGATAATCTGCTGCGCCGTTGGGTGCTGTGTCACCACGTTTTCAAAGCGCGCAAAAAAGATTGTCGCGATATCAAATTCGCCCGCGTCAAAGCGGCCAAGCACGTCTTTGGCGATGCCTTGGGCGTCTGCATATGACATCCGCTTGACTTCGCTTAGGTCAACATGCCCGACGAAGTGGTCGCCAAGGTCACGGCGGATTGCGTCGCGGCCTTTCTTACCCACTGTCAGGATCTTGACGGTTTTGCCGTCTGCCAACAGCTTTTGCGCATGGCTTTTGGCCAACTTGGCGATGTTGCCGTTAAAGCCGCCGAAAAGGCCACGTTCTGCGGTCATGACAACAAGCAAGTGAACGTTGTCACTGCCCGTACCGGACAGCAATTTGGGTGCCGATGCCGACCCAGCAGATCCTGACGCTAGCCCGGCCATCACGGCGTTAAACCGTTCTGTATAGGGGCGCGAAGCCTCTGCTGCATCTTGGGCACGGCGCAATTTTGCGGCCGCGACCATTTGCATCGCCTTGGTAATCTTACGCGTCGACTTAACCGACGCGATCCGATTTTTGAGGTCCTTAAGATTAGGCACGTTGTCGTCTCCTTGATCTTAGGGCGTTACGCGAAGTCTTTTGCGAAAGCGTCTAGGGCTGCTTTGATCTTGTCCTCAGCGTCCCCTTTGATTTTCGGGTCGTCCTTGGTGATCATGTCCAACACGTCTTTCGCGTTTGTGCGCAGGTGCTTCAGCAGGCCAGCTTCGAAACGGCCGACGTCTTTGACGTCGATAGTGTCGAGGTAGCCTTTTGTACCGGCGTAGATCACGCAAACGATTTCAGCGTTGGTCAGCGGTGAATACTGCGCCTGCTTCATCAATTCGGTCAGGCGCGCACCACGGTTCAAAAGCTGCTGAGTGGCAGCATCCAAGTCAGAGCCGAACTGCGCAAAGGCCGCCATTTCGCGATACTGAGCAAGCTCAAGCTTGACCGGACCAGCCACAGACTTCATCGAGTTTGTTTGCGCGGATGATCCAACGCGAGAAACTGACAAACCTGTGTTCACCGCAGGGCGGATACCTTGATAAAAGAGTTCGGTTTCAAGGAAAATCTGACCGTCGGTGATCGAAATCACGTTTGTCGGAATAAACGCAGACACGTCACCACCTTGGGTTTCGATGATCGGCAGCGCTGTCAAAGAGCCGTTGCCATAATCATCACCCAGCTTAGAAGAGCGTTCCAGCAGGCGTGAGTGAAGATAGAAAACGTCACCTGGATACGCTTCACGCCCTGGTGGGCGGCGAAGAAGAAGTGACATCTGACGATACGACACCGCTTGCTTGGACAAATCATCATAGATGATTAGCGCGTGGCGGCCATTGTCGCGGAAGTGTTCCGCCATGGATGTCGCAGCATATGGTGCAAGGAACTGCATCGGTGCTGGGTCAGACGCGGTTGCGGCAACAACGATGGAATATTCCATCGCGCCGGATTCTTCGAGCTTTTTCACCAGCTGGGCCACTGTGGACCGCTTTTGACCAATCGCGACGTAAACACAGTACAGTTTGTCATACTCTGTTTCGGCAGCGTCGTTATAGGATTTCTGGTTCAGGATCGTATCCAGCGCAACGGCTGTTTTACCAGTTTGGCGGTCGCCAATGATCAATTCGCGCTGGCCACGGCCAATCGGGATCATCGCATCAACAGATTTTAGACCTGTCGCCATCGGTTCGTGAACCGATTTGCGTGGGATGATGCCCGGTGCTTTTGAATCAGCAATCGCGCGTTTCTTTGTTTTGATCGGACCCTTGCCGTCAAGCGGGTTCCCAAGGCCGTCAACAACGCGACCCAACAGTTCGTCCCCGACAGGAACGTCCACGATGGATTTGGTGCGCTTAACAGTGTCACCTTCTTTGATGTCACGGTCAGACCCAAAGATAACCGCACCGACGTTGTCGGCTTCGAGGTTGAGGGCCATCCCGCGGATACCACCGGGGACTTCGACCATTTCACCAGCCTGAACGTTGTCGAGCCCGTAAATGCGAGCAATACCGTCACCCACGCTTAGCACGCGGCCAACTTCGGCGACTTCGGCTTCTTGACCGAAGTTTTTGATCTGGTCCTTTAGGATCGCAGAAATTTCAGACGCTTGGATCGCCATTATCCGACCTCTTTCATAGTGTTCTGGAGTGCATCAAGCTTCGAGCGGATCGACGTGTCGATCATCTTGGAGCCTACTTTGACAATAAGACCGCCGATAATGCCTTCATCCACGGTTTCATTGATTGTTACGTCCTTGCCGACCTGCGCTTTGAGCGTCTTGGCAAGTTTTTCTGTTTGCGCCTTTGTCAGCGCCTTGGCTGTCGTCACCTCTGCTGTGACTTCGCCGCGTTCTTCTGCGATCCGGGCGCGCAGGGTTTTCACCAATTGCGGCAACACGAACAGGCGGCGTTTGGACGCCATCAACGCAAGCACGTTGCTGGTCGACTTGGACAGCTTCATCTTTTTGGCCAATGCGGCCATCGCGGCTGATTGTTCTTCCCGGCTATAAAGCGGGGAGGTCAGTAGCGTTGAGAAGTCAGAACTATCGGCAATCGCCGCTTCCAAAGCGCCAATGTCGGATTCCAATGATTTAAGTGACTTGCCCTCTTTGGCGAGGTCAAACACGGCTGTGGCATAGCGTTGCGCGATGCCTGTCGAAATCGAAGCTGGTTCGGACACGTCCACCCTTTCGATGCGTTAAGCCCACCACCACATGTCAGCGGAATTTGGGCAACTGAAAAACCCTCGCAAGACGCTAGGGCAGCAAAATCTCGTGCGATGTAGCAGAGGCTTTTCGGCGTCGCAAGCGGCGCAGTGACGCTATTTTAGGCATACCACCGAAAAATACGCGGCTGGCCCCGCCCTTAGACATCTGTTAATAGACGTTTAGGGTAAAAACAGGCTACGGCTGCTGATACGCGCAAGCCTTCTAAGTAATGAGTTTGGATATGTATTTCGCCGGAACCGCTCAGGTTTTAAAGCACGATAACCACGAATCGGCCTTCATCTTTGGGGGGGCTTTGCTGTGAAACATCTGGTCACTCCGAGCAAAGTTGCGAAATTTCCGAAGGTTTGGGGCGTGGACGATCCGTCGATAATTGACCTGTCCGACGAGTATACTGCGATTGAGCTATTCGTTGATGACCCCGACCTCGGATCCTATCATGTGTTTCGTTTTATGATCGACAGTGTCGTGAACGGACAACGCATTTGTTCCGAAGGGATTCTTTTGGGCCAGTCGGACACCGAAGATCGGCCAAAGCTGGAAAGCTGGTCTGGTGAGCTGCCAGACTTTAATGTGCTGAGTGCTGTGACATTGGGTTATGAAATCTATAGCCTCGGCGACAATCCTGACACGGCCCAAAAGGTCGCTGGAAACATCAATGATGATCCGATTGTTTTCCTGAATTTTGATCCCGCTACAACCACGGCCCGGTTTATGACTGAGCTGGATTGCGTCCCCGCGCGGGTTCGGGAACGCCACCTCCAAGTCCTTCAAGAACGCGCAAGGGCCGTTTAGCGGTCACCCGACTGCCGGGGCCGACGGGGGCGTGCATCTGTTTTGAAACCTCAGTGATCAAGACGCCTCCGGGTGCCAAAAGGGGCACCTTGTGACCCGTTTTTTCCATGAAGCCCGCGAATTTGCGCCAAAGCCGTTTGTGCGAGGGCGGTTGGTACAGCGTCGACACACTGCGTTCCGGGACGAACTTGTGCCGCCGCAATTGCGCGTCCAGCTGGCGCAGTGAATAAGGGCGCCCATACCCAAAGGGCGTCGAATCCGAACCCGACCAAAGCCCGGATCGGTTAGGCACCATAAAGATCGCTTTGCCGCCGGGATGCAAAACGCGCCAGCATTCGTCCAGCAACGCCGTCGGGTTTTCGCAGGTTTCCAAACCGTGCAGCACCAATAGCTTGTCCACCTGCCCTGTTTGCAAGGGCCACAGCGTTTCTTCGCACAGCACGCTGATATTGGGCTGGCCAGCGGGCCAAGGCATAACACCCTGCGGTCCAGGCATCAGGGATATCACCCGGCGTGCTTCATTCAAGAAAGGCCGCAGCAGAGGTGCCGCAAAGCCAAAGCCGACAACCGTTTCGCTGCCCACATTGGGCCAGAGTATTTTGAGTTCTTCCCGCATCACGCTTTGCGCAGAGCGGCCCAGCGCGCTGCGATAGTAAAAGTTGCGCAAATCAAGAACGTCGAGGTGCATTGTAGTCCATCAAGCTTTCAGCAAAACTTGTTCAAACATAACAACTGATGCGGAACATACCATGCCTCTCACGCTTTTGACGGTCCCTTGTTTGACAGACAACTATGCCTTTGTGATCGGAAATTTGGAAACGAACGAAGCCGCATTGATTGATGTTCCTGATTCGGCGCCGATTAATCAAGCCATCGCGCAGAAAGGATGGCGACTGACCACTGTGCTGTTGACCCATCACCATAATGATCACATCCAAGGGTTGGATGGGCTAGATCGTCGATCTGAATTGAAAGTCGTTGGCGCAGATGCAGACGCCCATCGCCTGCCGCCATTGGATCAAACGGTTGCAGCGGGGGATAGTCTGACAATCTGCGGGGAAAGGGCTGATATTTTGGACGTTAGCGGTCACACCAACGGGCATATTGCATTTTATTTTCCACAATCAGAGCTTTTGTTTTCAGCCGATAGCCTGATGGCCCTCGGGTGTGGGCGCCTGTTTGAAGGCACGCCCGCGAAAATGTGGGACAGCCTGCAAAAGCTGCGCGCCCTGCCGCGTTCCACCACAGTGTGCTCTGGCCATGAATATACAGCGTCCAATGCAAAGTTTGCCCTAAGCCTTGAAGAAGATAATCCAGCCCTTAGGTCGAGAGTCGAAGATATTGAAAAGGCGAGGCGCGCAAATCGACCAACTATCCCCTCAAACCTAGGTTTGGAAATCGACACCAACCCGTTTTTGCGCGCTGATGTTCCAAGCCTTATGAAAGCTGTCGGCATGGAAACCGCCGCTCCGGTTGATGTGTTCACCGAAATTCGCGCACGTAAGGATAGGTTCTAGAAACTGCGACTTTTTTAAACCGATCACGGGATTTGACAGAAAATCGCCCTAAATGTGATGCATTAAGAGTAGAAAAGGGCTTGCAAGGTTGGCCTATAACACCAAACCTTAAGACAAAGAGGTCACGGTCAATTGTGCGGACTGCCGCGCCAAGACCCTCGTATGAAGGAGCACCCAACGTGCCATCATTTTCAACCACGCTCGAGCAGTCCATTCATGGGGCCCTGGCCCTCGCG
>CAKZVL010000018.1 GCA_937922155.1 uncultured Paracoccaceae bacterium
GTCGCGAAAGGCGCGACGTTTCATCATGTGCGGGCCCAAGGACGCGATCACGAACGTCGTGCTGTCACGCATAGTTTTGCACGGGTTGCTGAGGATGCGGTTTTCAAGTCGTTTACCATGACTTTTAACGGTGTTCTAACGCGCAATGAGTGCATCATCGACATTGTCGGTGACAATGCCACCGCCCATGTTGCGGGCGTTTGCGTTGGGGACGGTGCTGATTTCCATCATGACGACACTGTTTTCATCACCCATGATGCGCTGAATGGCGAAAGCCGTCAGGTGTTTAAGAAAGTGTTGCGCAATGGTGCGACCGGGGTTTTTCAGGGCAAGATCCTTGTGAAGGCGGGCGCGCAAAAGACGGATGGGTATCAGATCAGTCAATCGCTTTTGCTGGATGACGACAGCCAGTTTTTGGCCAAGCCTGAGCTGGAAATCTATGCCGATGACGTGGCCTGTTCGCATGGGTCCACCTCTGGTGCGATTGATGAGGATGCGCTGTTTTATCTGCAATCGCGCGGTGTGCCATTGGATGAGGCCACGAACCTTTTGACGCTGGCGTTTTTGGCCGAAGCTTTGGAAGAGATTGCAGATGACGCTATCGCGGATGATTTGCGTGACCGTCTAGAGCGCTGGTTGGCGCGACATAGCTGATGGCAGTGACCACAGATATTGTGCGCACTTGGCGCGGCCCCGGTGCTGTGATGCGTGATTTGCTGGCGCAGGGCCCGCGCGAGGATCGTGCGGTGGCCTATGTGATGGCGGCGTGTTTGGTGGTGTTTATTTCCTCCCTGCCGGGCATACAGTACAACGTGGTTTTGGGGGACGGCGATTTTCAGCGCGATGCGAGCTATTCGTTCCTGATGTGGATCATGGTAATGCCGTTGTTTTTCTATGGCTTAGCGGCTGTTTTGCATCTGATTGCACGGGTGTTTGGCGGCAAGGGGACGTTTTACAGCGCGCGGCTTGCGCTGTTTTGGTCGCTGCTGGCCTCGACGCCTGTTCTGCTGCTGTACGGGCTGGTGCGCGGGTTCATCGGACCCGGCCTTGAGGCGGATATCGTCGGGGCGGTTTGGGTCGTCGGCTTTTTCTGGTTCTTGATCCAAACGTTACGCGTAGCGGAGAGCGACAATGCCTGATGATGTCCAAGGTTTTCTGCGCCTAGTCGGTCAATCCTTTGCTGATCCGGCCAATGCGGCGCGCACCGTTTATGCCCATCGTTATGAACGAGGGGTCTTGTGGTCATTGGTGATTTTGGTGACCGCGCTGAGCGTGGTGTTTTTGGTCGCGAGCTATGCCGTAACCGGAGTACCCGAAGAGCTGCGCGAAGTGGCGGCAAACATCACGCCGTTTGCCATTGCGATGATTTTGGGATCGACCTTAGTGATGATGGTTTTTGCCATTTATTTTATCGGGCGAACGCTAGGCGGGACTGGGCATTTTCCTGAAACGCTGATGTGTGTCGTTTGGTTGCAAGTGTTGAGCCTTGCGTTGCAGATCGTTCAGATTCTTGCCTTGCTGGTATTGCCTCCATTGGCGGGTATTGTATCGCTGATTGGCTTTGGTCTTTTGCTTTATGCGCTTGGACATTTTATCAATGAATTACATGGCTTTAACAGCCTTTTTAAATCCTTTGGCACCTTTGCATTGGCGATCATGGGGATGGGCTTTGGCCTTGCCATGATTATCAGCTTGGTGGTCGGTGTTGCAGCACCGGGAGTGGTGTGATGTTTGACGTTCAAAAAGTGCGTGCCGATTTCCCGATTTTGAGCCGTGAGGTGAATGGCAAGCCGTTGGTCTATCTAGACAACGGTGCCTCTGCCCAGAAACCGCAGGTTGTGATTGATGCGGTCACGAAGGGATATGCAGAGGAATATGCGAATGTGCATCGCGGTTTGCATTATTTGTCCAACCTTGCCACCGATAAATATGAAGCCGTGCGCGGCACGATTGGTCGTTTCTTAAACGCGCCCGAGGACAATATCATTTTCAATTCCGGTACCACCGAGGGCATCAACATGGTTGCCTATGGTTGGGCCGCGCCGAGGTTGCAGGCGGGGGATGAGATCGTTTTGTCGATCATGGAACACCACGCCAATATCGTCCCGTGGCATTTTTTGCGCGAACGTCAGGGTGTTGTGATCAAGTGGGTCGATGTGGATGCCAATGGCGATCTTGACCCGCAGGCTGTCATTGATGCGATTGGTCCTAAGACAAAGCTGGTGGCGGTGACGCATATGTCCAACGTGTTGGGAACAGTTGTGGATGTCAAAGCGATCTGCGCGGGCGCCCATGCAAAGGGCGTTCCGGTTCTGATCGATGGATCGCAATCGGCGGTTCATATGCCTGTTGATCTGAGCGACATTGACTGTGATTTCTATGCGATCACGGGGCACAAGCTATATGGGCCTAGCGGGTCCGGTGCGATTTATGTCAGCCCTGAGCGGATGTCAGAGATCCAGCCCTTTATGGGTGGCGGCGATATGATCCGCGATGTGCGTCGCGATGGTGTGGATTACAACGATGCGCCGATGAGGTTTGAGGCGGGCACACCGGGGATTGTACAGACCATCGGTTTGGGCGTTGCGCTGGACTATATGATGGCGATCGGCATGGAGAATATCGCCGCCCATGAAAATGCGCTGCGCGACTATGCACGCGACCGTTTGGATGGGTTGAGCTGGTTGTCGGTGCAGGGGCGGTCGGCCACGAAGGGTGCGATTTTTTCCTTTACCATTGATGGGGCCGCCCATGCGCATGACATCTCAACCGTGCTGGATAAAAAGGGCGTCGCGGTGCGCGCTGGCACCCATTGCGCGATGCCGTTGATGGAAAGCATGGGGGTTGGTGCGACGTGCCGTGCGTCGTTTGGCGTTTATAACACCACCGATGAGGTGGATGTTCTGATCGATGCGCTGGAGCTGTGTCACGATCTGTTTGGCTAAGTAACGCGGGAATTGATCATTGCGACCGCCCTGCGCCGGGCTTATAGGTGGCAGAACGGTCCCTTAGCTCAGCTGGATAGAGCGCTGCCCTCCGAAGGCAGAGGCCAGAGGTTCGAATCCTCTAGGGACCGCCAATTTCATTACAACTCGCCGATACCGTCGCCATTGCCAGTGCTGCGCATTGTGGCGCATGTTGTTGGGGAATGAAACAGCAGCAGGGTGCGGGATATGACGGCTCCGATCTTTTCGAACCGAAAGCGTCCGTTTCATTTGGGTCCGTTTCCGTTGGAGCGGCTTGCGCGCCGTTCAGACGGGGTGATCCCGGCTGATATCCCGCCGATGGAGCCTGTGGATTTTACTGGACGCCCGCGAGAGTCGTTGGTCAACGCGTTGAGCGAGTATCAGGCGATGTTGGATGCTTTGGGGGACGGGTTGGTCAGCAAGACCAAGGCCAAGTGCCCCGAGGATTTGGACGAACGCGCGCGCCACATCAAATCCTTTGGTTATTTCCAAGACGCGCCGATGGTGGGTATCGGGACGTTTGCGCCCGACATGATGTTGGACGCACCGATCCGCAACCCTGAGATTGGGCGGTTGGCGGAAGAGTTGAAGACCAAGCAGGTCACATCGTTGGCCGCGGGCATTGATGGGATCATGGCGGATCTGAAAGACAGCATGGTCGCGCCGCCCAAGTCGGTTGAGGGGCACAGCCATACGGTTGTTCTGCTGTATGATTATGGCCGCGATCCGGCGCGCGATGAGGCGGGATACGAATGGCTGTCGGATGCGCAGGCCCATCGCGCCTGTGTGCGGGGCAGTGAGACGGCGGTGGTTTTGGCCAATTATTTCCGTGTTTTGGGCTATGACGCAAAGGTGCATAGCGGCGCGTCGAGCGATGTGGATTTGAACAAGCTTGCGGCGGCCGCGGGCCTTGCCTGCGTGGAAGACGGGCGTTTGGTCAATCCGTTTGTGGGGCATCGGTTTAAGGTTGTCGCGGTGACGACCAATTTTGCGATGACGCCGGATGGGCCCTTGGCGCCGATGGCGGATCAACCCAAGTCGCTGACCACGGGACTGGCGTGGAAAACGGGTTGGGCTGCGCCCAAGAACGCGCGCACCTTGGATCCGTTTGCCAATCGCCCCTATGCGATGGGGCCGCATCCGTTTGAAACGTTGAAGCGGGTGGAAAAGCCAACGACCTATATTGATGAGGCCCGCGTTGCCCGTGTGCCCAAGCGCGCTGATATGTTTGCAAGGTCTAAGTTTGGCGACATGGGCAAAGCCAATCAAGAGGCGACGCGCGATGGGTTTTTTGCCGCGAAATCCCCGGTGGCCAGCGCGGTGCGTCGCCCGTTGGGGGCGTTTGTGGTTTTGCAAGGCGGACCACCTGCGGATAATATCCCCGATGATGCCAAAGACCCAGCGCGCAATGCAGAGGCGATTAAGGCTGCATCCTATTTCCTAGGGGTGGATGCTGTTGGCATTTCGCGCTGTCCAGACTGGGCGTGGTATTCGCATGATGCCAATGGCGATGAGATTGTGCCCACGCAGCACAACGCCATCAGTTTCATCATCGACCAAGGGTTTGAGACGACCGAAGGATCATCGGGGGATGATTGGATTGCGGTGGCGCAATCCATGCGCGCCTATTTGAGGTTTTCGTTGTTGGGGGGGATCATCGCAAAGCAAATTCGGAACCTTGGATATTCCGCCAAGAGCCATACCAGTATGGACGGTGAGGTGTTGCAGCCGCCGCTGTTGCTTTTGTCGGGATTGGGCGAGGTGAGCCGGATTGGGGAGGTGATTGTGAACCCGTTTTTGGGGCCGCGCCTAAAATCCGGTGTGATTACCACCGATATGCCGCTGGCCCATGATCAGCCGATTGATTTTGGGATGCAGGCGTTTTGTGAGTCTTGCAACAAATGTGCCCGCGAATGTCCGTCTGGCGCCATTACGGCGGGGCCAAAGCTGATGTTCAATGGCTATGAGATTTGGAAGTCGGACAGTCAGAAATGCACGACCTATCGCATTACACAAAAGGGCGGGGCGATGTGTGGGCGCTGCATGAAGACGTGCCCGTGGAACATGGAAGGATTGCAGCACCAAAAACCGCTGCGCTGGATGGCGATGAATGTGCCGTCGATGGCGGGTGTGTTGGCCAAGATGGACGATGTGGTCGGCAATGGCCGGATCAACCCGCAAAAGCGGTGGTGGTGGGATATGAAGGCGGATCGTGATGGCAAGATCGAGATGATTGGCGCCCAAGATGATCCGCCAAACTATCGCGAGTTGGATACAAAGCTGGGCCTGAAATACGAGGATCAGACGCTTGCCGTTTATCCCGCCAATCTGGCGCCGCACCCTTGGCCGTTTCCGTTTCCGATGGATCGGGAAAAAGGGATTGAGGCCTATCAGGCGATGATCACAGCGCAAGAGTATCAACGCCGCCTCGACGCAGGCGCGGATCACCCGACAGAGCATCGACTGGCCCCGGCAGAGGAGTCGCCCGTGATACGGGTTGAGGTCACCTTGGCGCAGCAGATGACGGATAAGGTAAGCAAATATGAATTGCGCGCTGTTGATGGTGCGCCGTTGCCGGAATGGACGGCGGGCGCGCATTTGGACATTGTGGTGACGCCGGAGTATTTCCGTCAGTATTCGCTGTGCAGTGATCCGGCGGATCGCAGCAAATATGAGGTTGCCGTTCTGCGCGAGGACGCGGGGCGCGGTGGGTCAAAGTTGTTGCATCGGATTTTTTCGCAGGGCCGCAAGATATTTGTGTCAAAGCCGATCAATCATTTCCCGCTTGCCAAGGGAGACAAGCATTTCCTGATGGGGGGCGGGATCGGTGTCACGCCGATGATTGCCTTTGCCCACGAATGTTATGCCAAGGGTTTTGATTTTGAATTTCATTATTCTGCATCGCGCCGAGCCGATGCGGGGTTTTTGGAAGACCTTAGCCATGTGGCGTGGGCGGATCGGGTAAAGCTCTATCTTTCGAACGAAGGGACGCGGGCGGATTTGGATGCGATCCTAGCGGGGTATAGGCCGGGGTGGCAGGTTTATACCTGTGGGCCAGAGCGGTATATGACCGGTGTGATAGAGGCGGCAGAGCGTCAGGGGTTTCCTGATGACGCACGCCATCTTGAGTATTTTTCTGTACCCGAGGTGCCAGAATACGAGAACCATGATTTCACGTTGCGATTGGCGCAATCGGGCAGGGAATTCGCGGTACCTGCGGATAAAAGTGCGGCAGATGTGTTGATCGAAAACGGGTTTGCTGTTGATCTGAAATGTTCTGACGGGATTTGCGGGGTGTGCAAATGTGGGATCGTGTCGGGCGAGGTGGAGCACCGTGATTTTGTTTTGTCCAATGCGCAGCGCAAAGACGCGGTGATCCTGTGTCAGTCGCGGGCGGCACAGCCGGGGGGCATTGGTGAGATTGATCTTTGAGGGTCGGCCTTTGGGACGTATTCTATCAGGACATGCTTTGCGGTAGGCGGATGACAAAGGCGCTGCCTGCATCGACGTCGGATGTGCACCAAATTTGCCCGTTGTGACGTTCGACGATCTTGCGACAGGTGGCAAGGCCAAGGCCGGTGCCCTTGTAGGTTTCCGCGCTCCACAAGCGTTTGAGCGGTGCAAAAATAACTTCTAGGTGCTTTGTTGGAATACCGATGCCGTTGTCTTGGACGACGACAAGATCACTCCCTTCGGTTTTGATTTTGACCGCGGGTGTTTTGCTGTCGTTGTATTTGAGGGCGTTGTCGATCAGGTTTTGAAACAGCTGGACGAGTTGCGGGCGATGCCCTTCGATCGTGGGGAGGTCGCCGATTTCCACGACGGCCCCTTTTTCCGCAATGGTGAGGGATACGTTTTCTTTGGCGGCTTTGGCCGCTTGGCTGAGGCACACTTGAGAGAATTTCACATTGCCATCGAGCAGCGCGTAGACCTCAAGCGCGTCAACAAGTTCGGTGGCGGATTTTGTGACCAGTCGCTGCGTTTCCAGCAGGGTTTCCATTTCAGAGACATTGCCGTTGTTTCCCTCAACCACTGCGTATTCGCCCAAGGCCCGCACGTTGCGCAGCGGGGCGCGCAGATCGTGGACGAGGACGTTTAGAAAGCGGCGGCGTTCCTCTTCTTGATTGGCGACTTTTGCTTCGAGCATTGTCCGACTCATCGCGTTTTCAATCGCGGTTTTGAGGTAAGGCGGGGTGAGGCGTTGTTTGATTAGGTAATCGGAGGCACCCGCCTTGATGGAGGTTGCTGCGACCTCTTCCGTGCCTTGACCGGTGAGCATGACCACGGGGTGAAAGGGAGAGATGTCTCTGATTTTGGTGAGGACTGTTAGGCCATCTTCGGCCTCTAGTCGGTAATCAAGGATCGTGCAATCGACGCTGTTGTTGACAAAGAACGCCAGCGCCTCATCGCCGGTTGCCACTGCTTTGACCTTGATGTCCTGATGAAGGTTTTGGATCATGTCGGCGATGAAGTTTCGGTCGTCTTCGTTGTCTTCGACCAGCAGGACTTGCCGATGGCCACGGTCCAGCGAGGCGAGGCCGCGTTTTTGTTCGCTGTCTTCGACGGCGGCGGCGACCATCGCGCTGAGCCCTTGGGATGTCAGGTCTTGTTTCAACACCAATCCGTTGGCGCCGGCGTTGTCTGATATGCGGCCCAGATCAGCGTGGTGGCGTCCGGTCATCAGAAAAATCGGCAGATAAAGGGAGCGCGCGCGGAACGCAGCGAGAACGGATAAGCCATCCGCCCCGGCGAGCCGATGGTCCAGCAGGACGCAATCGGTGCCAAACTCATGGAAATGATCCAAGGCTTGGTCGCCGGTTCCAAAGGTGTGAACAACAAAATCAGCACTTTTGCTGGCCAGTTCTTTAAGGAACTCACGGTCTTGGGGGCCGTCGTCGATAATCATCAGTCGCATTATTTTGGCGCCGGTAACAGAACGATTTGGAACCAATAATCCCGCAACCGCGCAATGGATTTAATGAACCCGTCTAGGTCGACAGGTTTGACGATGTAGCTGTTGGCCCCTTGGTGGTAGCAATCGTCGATGTCTGTTTGATCCCTTGAACTGGTCATGACGACGACGGGCACGGATTTGAGTCTGGGATCTGCCTTGATGATCGACAAAACTTCGCGCCCGTCGGTTCCTGGAAGGTTCAGGTCCAGCAAGATCAAACACGGCAGTTCAGGTTTGGTGGAGCTGAATTTTCCCGCGCCGCGCAGGTAGTCCAATCCGTCATCGCCGGTTTCACAATGAAAGATTGGGTTGGCCAGATTGTTATCTTGGGTCAAAGCCGCCACGCAGGCTTCGTAATCATCGATTGTGTCCTCGATGATGAGTATTGTGGAAGTGGAGTTCATCAAGCGACGTCCCTTTCTTGGACTTTTAAATGTTGATTGGAAATTTCAACGAGCGGGAGGGTGAAATAGAAGGTCGTCCCGACCCCTTGTTCTGAGGTAAAGGTCAGGTTGCAGTTGTAGGTTTCGAGCACCTTTTTAACGAAGGACAGACCCGCGCCTGTTCCGCGTCCGTAATCGGCTTCTTTGTTGAGGCGGGTGAAGATGCGGAACACTTTTTCCCGGTTCTTTTCAGCTATGCCGATCCCGTTGTCTTTGACGTAGAAGACGTCTGTTAGCTGCTTGCCGTTGACATTGGCTGCGTTGAGAAAGCCGATTTCGGCCAGTTTTTGGGGTTGGTCGTTGTAGGTTAGCCCGTTCAAGATCAAGTTATAGAACACTGTTCGCACCCGCGCGGGTTCGGCGCTGACCAAGGGCAGGGGTGTTTCGATGCGAATGTTGGCGCAGCGTTGATCAAGCGTTTCGCGCAAGTCTGCCTTGAGGTGGCCGAGCAGTTTGTTCAGATCGACGTGTTCGCGGTTTTCTTCATCGCGGCCAAGGCGAGAAAAATAGAGAAGATCAGAGATCAAACGCTCCATCCGGTTGGTCAAGGTCGCCATACGCGCAACTCGTTTTTGCGCCGTGTCCGGCATATCCTCGCGCATAAGAAAATTGGCATTGATAGCGATGCCGCGCAGTGGTTCCTTGAGATCATGGGAGGCGATGTAGGCAAAGTCGTTCAGATTTTCGTTGGATCGCTCCAGTTTACGGACGACGTTTTCAAGTTCTTTGGTGTACGTCGCTTCTTTTCTTAACTCTCTGCGTTGGAGTTCGAGGAGCCGTGCCTGTTGGCGTTGCCTTTGGATGACGAGGAACGCGCCCAAACTCAGAATGGCCAGGGTTGCGACCCCAAGGGCAGTATTGACACGTTGTTTGGTCCAGAAAATTGGATTGCCGAACCATTGCTCATGTACATAACGATAGCGGTCAGAGATGAGGTAGCGCGGGATGACAAAATTAAATCGTTCGCGCACGTCGCCAAGCCCCGTGCGCAGGGCGGGTGCGCGTTCACTGGTGAAAATAGCTGGTTTGATTTCTGTAATTTGGTCACTCACACCTTGGACGGCGGCCAATTCACGGATGGCTTGTGGCGGATAGAGAATTGCGTCGGTACGATCGTTTAACAAGCTGTTTAAGTGATCGTGCTGGTCGCCCAATGTGAGGAGCGTCATATCGCCTTGGGCGGTGGCCAATCTGCGCCCCAAGCTGGTGGCGGAAGTGCCAACGCGCAGCCCGCTGAGGTCACTTAGTCCCGTGATCCCTTCGGACTGCCCGGCGCGCACAAAGATTGAGACCTCTGCCTGTTCAATCGGGTAGGTGAAATCCATTCGGGCGCTGCGATCTGCGTTGATACCTGCCTGTGGCAAAAGATCATAGCTGTCAGCGGATGGGCCTGCCTGCCATTGTTCGAGTGTAATCTCCTTGAAATCCAACCCCAGACCAGCCCGATCTGCGAGGTCGCGCAAGGTTTCGACGCCGAAACCCGTAAAGCTGCCGTCCGCGTGTACAACTTGGTAGGGTGGAAAATGATAAACGCCCACGGTGAGGGTGTCAGGCGTATCTTGGGGGACTTCGATTCCATAGCGCGTGGCGATGGAGGAAAGACGGCCATCTTGGGCCATGGCGGCCAGGGCCGTGTTGATCGGGCCGAGCAGGTCTGCGCGATCTTTGTGCAGCCCGACAAAGAGCTCGTATTCGAGCAGGTGTTCTGAGGTAAAGGCAACGCGGTGATCAACCCGTGCGGCCCGCGCCGCGGGAAGGGTAAAGTAGGTTGGGGCGGATATCGCATCAATATCACCATTTAGGAGTTCGATCAGCGCCGCGTTTGCGTTTGGAAACGCAAGGATTGTCGCATCCGGTAGCAATGCCGGATCAGATCCTGAAGTTGGCGGAATCACCCCAATACGCCGCCCGTTCAAATTTGCCAGATCAATGAGGGCTGCATCTTCGGTACGCACCATCAGGCGGACTTGTTGCGCGAAGGCGGCGTTGGAAAAGACGGTTGTGTCTTGGATAGAGGGGAGTTTGGGGATTCCGGGAATGATCTGGGTTTGCCCGGTTCTGAAGGTTTCGAGCCATTCTTCTAGGTTGGAGACGCGCAAAAATTCGACGTCGAAACCGATTTCTGCGCCAAGGTGATGGGCGAGATCGACGTAAAGGCCGCTTAGCGTGCCATCGGTGGTTTCAAAGGCAAGCGGGCGAGAGCTTTCCCAGCCCATTGTGACCGGGGCCATTGTGATCGCAGCGGCGTCCTGGGCTGACGCGCTGGAACCGAGCAAAGCAAGTGTGAGGACTGCCGCGCGAGGGGACGGCACAATTGGATACCGGGCAAGCACGAGGTTGCGTCGGAGGATTGTGGTGATCAGTCGTGAGAATGGTATGAGCCCCAAATCGGCATCTTCCAAATGATCGTCAAACTTCCTTAACCATGGGAGCGAAATGGTTAATGTTCCGTTAGCTTTAGCGGGCGGAAGCGGAAATTTTGCTAATTCGTCGGAATAAATACGGTTATGCGCAGCTTCGTCATGATCCTGATGGTCTTCACCCCGTTAACCATCTGTCAATTCCTCTATGGAACTATCTGAATCGAAAGTTTTTCGGAGCACTCTGTGAAAGTTCTAGTTATTGAAGACAGCGAGTTTGATTTCTTGTTCATAAAACGCGGGCTAGAGGCTGCGTTTTCCGAAGGAAATTTGCAGCTAGAATGGGATCGTGACGCAGAGATCGAGCATTTGATCAAAAAGGTCGATGAGTTTGACGTTTGTTTCATTGACAATAATCTGCCGCGCGACACTGGCATTGATATCATTGGTGCGCTGACAAGCGCGGGGGTGACGACGCCGCTTATCCTGCTGACAGGCGATCAGGAATTTAACCTGGACCACCAAGCGATTGCGCGGGGGGCAAGTGATTTTATTCACAAAGATAAACTGTCGATCAGTTCAATCTCGCGCGCGACCCGGTATTGTATTGCACGCAAAGAACAAGAACAGCGATTGCGTGACATGGCCTATACCGATCAATTGACGGGAATCGCCAATCGCGCGGCGTTTGACGAAAGATGCCAAGTCTCCCTTTCGCGTCTGGAGGAACATGGGTCGATGTCTGTGATCCTGCTGGATTTGGATCATTTCAAGATGGTCAATGACACCTATGGCCACCCCTATGGCGACGATTTGTTGCTGCAATTCGCAGCCGAATTGTCGCGTCAATTTGGGGCAGGGGATTTGGTGGCCCGGACGGGTGGGGATGAGTTTGGCGTCATTGTTGAAAGTGATACGGCGAGCGTGACACCCACGGCCATTCGTGATCGGCTGCGCGGGTCATTATTTTCGCAATTCGACGTGCTGGACACCAAAATTATTGCACCGGCCAGCATTGGTGTCGCGACGGTTTCGCAGCTGGACTTGCCTGTGTCGGCGACGGATTTGGTGCAACGCGCCGATCGCAACCTTTATATTGATAAGCGGCGGCGCAAGTTTGAAACGTCACACCTCAAGAACGGCGCGGGCTTGAAGAGTGTTGAGCTAGAGGAGATGATCCAAGACTTGGAACGCGCGATTTCCAACAATGAGCTAGAGTTACATTACCAACCCAAAGTGAATTTTCGGTCGCGCCGCATTACCGGTTTGGAAGCGTTGTTGCGATGGAACCATCTAAAGCGGGATATAGGGCCGTCTGTTTTTGTGCCAGTGGCGGAGGAATTCGGTTTGATCAACAAGATCGGGTATTGGGTTTTGCGCGAATGTTGTCGTCAGATAAATGAATGGAAGCACGCGGGGCGGACACCGCCGCCCGTCGCCATTAACGTCGCGCCCTCGCAGCTGGATGATAATAAGTTTGCGAGTTTCGTGGCCAAGACGTTGGTGGAGTTTAACGTTGATCCCGCACAGATCGAATTTGAACTGACCGAAGGCGCGCTGGAGCGGGCCTTGGATGATCGGCTTGCACAAATGAATGCCGTGGCACAATTGGGGTGCAAATGGTCGGTTGATGATTTCGGGATCGGGTATTCGTGTTTAAGCCGTTTGCACAAACTGCCAATATCACGGATCAAAGTCGATAAAAGCTTTCTTGATCAGTTGCCGCACGACCAGTCGGCACGGGCGATCAGCAATACGATTATTTCGATGGCGCGATCCTTGGACCTGGCGTTGGTCGTTGAAGGTGTCGAAAGGGCGAGGCAATTGGCCGGCTTGGATTTAGGCCACGCGGATGAATTGCAGGGATTTCATTGTTATCGGCCCATGGCGGCGGATGCGATGTCAGGCCTTTTGGAGGACAAAAGGTGTTTTGCGGCCTAATCGCGCGGCCTTGCGTCACGCGATGCGAGGATGTGCTACTTTTCCGTTGCCATGACCAGAACCCAGCTTTTTTGCGCGCCTGATCCGGCAACGCCGAGGCCAAAGTTGCTGACGCTATTTGCTTGCAGCAAGGCATTATGAGGTGGCGAGTTGATCCAGGCGTCTAGTGCTTGTTCTTCGGTTTGCTGGGTGCGCGCAATGTTTTCGCCCCATGCGGATGGATCGTATCCTTGCGCAATCAATCGATCTTGGACGGTTTCGCCTTCTGGGCTGTCGTGGGCGAAGTAGTTTCGGTCGACCATGTCATCAGCGTGCCCTTGTGCGGCGGCGTCAATGCGGCTGTCATAGGTGACAACCCTGTCGCCGTTTGAGATGCGCAGATTGTTAAGCAGCGATCCGAAAGACACATCGCCAGATGTTGCGGCCAGTTCATCATCCATTGGATCATCGACCAACACCACATCATCCATCAGATCGTCATCGATCCCCATGGAAAGATCATCGTCGTCTAGGTCCAATTCTTGAAACGGAGGGAGGTCGTCTGGCAGGAGCGACAGGGTTGACGCGGTTTCACCGCAGGCGGATAGCGATAGTAGGCCGACTGCCAAGATAATTTGTTTGTTCATGCGCTTTTACCTCATCTTGAAAACAGAATCGATTGTCAGAGAAATTGAACTGTGCAGGCAATTTTTCTAACCGAAAAGCGAATGCAGTAGCCTATCGGCCCCAAATGCGCACTTGACCGCAATCCATATGCACAAAGTTTGATCCGCTATAGCGCCCGACGCCGCCAGCCTGACAGGAGGACGCTGCGCGAGAAATTTGTGCAACGCTATGTCCTTGGATCCGAAGATCGGCCGCTTGCCCACGCATGTGCAGTGAATTGCGGGCCACGCCGGAATTTTTTCTGCGTAACATCGCATTGGTCTGAGGAGAGCGATAGCCGGACAACATCATGTAGGGATTTGTTGCCTCTAGCAGGCGATGTGAGGCCGCCATGATGTCGATCGTGCGGGTGTCGATCCCTATCGTTTCGCCATTGCGCCAATCGCGCATGAAACGGTTCACTTCGTTCAACGCTTCGGCGATGTATTCGCCTTCGATCCAATAGATCGTGTCGATCCGTTCACCCGTGCGCCCGGAAAACATAGAAATACGTCGAACGTCGCCGCCGCCGCGCAGGAAACCTGCGGCTTTCGAATATGTTGGAGCTGCCGTCAGAGCTGTTGCTGCGAACGCGCCCAAAAGGCCACGCCGGGTTATACCCTGTGTCTTTGTTCCCACCATGGCTATCGCCTGTCCCGTCTTATTTTTGTCCGCGATCTCTGCCGCAGATTTGCCATCTCATCCCCAGATGTTGGCTTCATTTACCATAAGAGGATTCAGTGACCAAGGTCCCCTGCTTTGAAAATGCTGGAAAAATCGACAATAGGCGATTTCTTGCGCACTGGATGACGGGCTCGACCTGTGACACAATGTCAACAGGTTGGGATTTGACGGCTCTAAAAGTGGCTCCTCACGCGGATTGTGATTAGACACGCCGTAATTCAGCCTGAATAGCTGTGTACGGGGTCTGCTCTCCGTGACGAACGTTCGATAGGATTAACCATGTTTGCTGCTGCTCGCCGTTTTGGCTTTCTTGCTTTGTTGTCTTGGGCGTTTTTGTCCATCTTTGTTCTTTTGTTGCCCAACAGCGCTAGCGCGCAGGTCACTGCATTTCGCCAAGCTGTGGCAGAGGCGGCGGCGCGTGACGAAGATTTAGCGACATTCTACCGTGCGCGAGAGTTTGAAGGTCTCTGGACCGGGTCGGGCAATGCTGTGCGCAACCGCCGAAATGCGTTGATGTCAGCCTTTGACGAGGCCAGCAACCATGGCCTGCCTGCGGGGCGTTATGATACGTCTGCTTTGATGGCGCAGCTGCGTGCCGCCACGACGCCAGAACAGCAGGGTCGGATGGAAGTTGAGCTAAGCCGCTTATTCCTTCAGTATGCCCGCGATGTGCAAACCGGTGTTTTGATCCCGCGTCGCGTGGATGAATTGATTGTGCGCCAAGTGCCTTATCGCAATGGTTTGGCAACGATCGAAGGGTTTGCCCAATCTAATGCGCGGGCGTTTTTACGCGCGCTCCCACCGAGCAGTCCTGAGTATTCGCGCCTGATGCGAGAAAAGCTACGTTTGGAGCGTGAGCTTTCGCGCGGCGGATGGGGCCCGCAGATCAATTCCCAAAAACTGGAGCCGGGGGCAACTGGTCCGCAAGTTATTGCGTTGCGCAATCGTCTGATTGCCATGGGCTTTTTGCCGCGCACGGCGACGCAGACGTATGATGATGCGATTACAGCTGCGGTTCAGCGTTTCCAGCAAAGCCATGGTTTGGCGGTTGATGGTGTTGCTGGCACAGGAACTATCAATGAGATTAACGTTCCGATGGAACGCCGCTTGCGGTCTGTTATTGTCGCGATGGAGCGAGAGCGTTGGATCAATCGGCCGCGCGGCAACCGCCATGTCTGGGTGAATTTGACTGACTTTTCAGCCGCAATCGTGGATCGTGATGTCGTGACGTTTTCAACGCGCTCTGTCATTGGGGCGCTGGACCTTGATCGCCAAAGCCCGGAATTTTCGGATGTGATGGAATTCATGGTCATCAACCCAAGCTGGTATGTGCCACGATCCATTATCACCAAGGAATATCTGCCGCAGTTGCAGCGCAATCCCAATGCGGTCAGTCATCTTTTGATCACTGATAGCCGTGGTCGTGAGATTAACCGGAGCACGGTGAACTTTAACGCCTACGACGAGAACAACTTTCCCTTCGCGATGCGTCAGCCGCCGAGCCGTGGGAATGCGCTGGGACTTGTGAAGTTCATGTTCCCGAACCGGTATAACATTTATTTGCATGACACGCCGGCCAAGAACCTGTTCGGTCGTGAGGTACGTGCGTTTAGTCATGGTTGTATCCGACTAAACGATCCGTTTGATTTCGCTTATGCGCTTTTGGCGCCGCAACAGGGCGATCCGGTTGGGTTCTTTCAATCTCGCTTGGCGTCTGGCAATGAAAGCCGGGTCAATTTGGAAACCCCTGTGCCGGTCCACATCGTGTATCGCACTGCATTTACCAATGTGACAGGCAGCTTGCAGTTCCGTCGCGACATCTATGGTCGGGACATTAAAATCTGGAACGCCTTGGCACGCACAGGGGTAGCCGTGCGCGCCGTTCAAGGCTAAACCGTTCCCCAAGTCAACGGGGGCATGCGCCGGTTATGGTTCTACGCATTGGGCAGATCGCAAAAGAACTTGGCGCAGAGGCGTTTGGTGACGAAAGCCTGCTGATCCATGGCTTGTCAGAACCCGGCATGGCCACTGCGCGCGATTTGGCGCTGGCGATGTCACCCCGGTATGAAGCGGCCCTCATGAATAGTTCGGCACGTGCGGCTGTGGTTTGGGCCGGTGCGGATTGGCAAGCGCTTGGCCTTGAGGCGGCGATCGTTGTGCCGCGGCCCCGGCTGGCCATGGCGGGTTTGACGCAAGTGTTTGAGCCGGGCTTGGTGAGCGATGGCATCCATCCATCTGCAATCATTGACCCCAGTGCGCAGATCGGTGCGGGCACGCATATCGGCCCGTTTTCCATTGTTGGGCCAGGGGCGAAGATCGGCGCGGATTGCTGGATCGGGGCGCATGTGTCGATCACGGGCGGGTCCGAGATCGGCGAGGCATCCGTTTTGTTTGACGGCGTGCGCATTGGCCGACGTGTGCAGATTGGCGCGCGCTGTGTTTTACAACCCAACGCAGTTGTTGGCGGGGACGGGTTTTCGTTTGTAACGACTGGACCGTCCAACGAAGAACGCGCTTTTGCCACTGCGGGGCGGGTGCCGCTAGAGCCAATTGAAGATGGCAAACGCCACCGTATCCATTCCCTTGGCGGGGTGTTGATCGGAGCGGATGTCGAGATCGGCGCAAATTCAACGGTGGATGCGGGCACCATTCGCGCGACGCAGATTGGTCGCGGTACCAAGGTCGATAATCTTGTGCAGGTTGGGCATAATGTGATCATCGGCCAAGATTGCGTGCTGTGCGCGCAAGCGGCTGTGGCGGGTTCAGCCCGAATGGGTGACCGCGTTGTGATGGGGGGTAAATCTGGCATCAAGGACAATATCACGGTTGGATCGGATGTTGTGCTGGCCGGTGGTGCCATTGTTATGGCGCGCGTTTCGGATGGCCGTTTTCTGATGGGATACCCTGCGATGGAGATGCCAGCCTATCGCGCACAGCAAAAGGCGCTGCGCCGCTTGCAGCGCGATGGGTGAAGCCCTAAATGCAACCTAACAAATGAGGGTCAGATGAGCATCGAAAAACAAATCATTGAAATCATTGCAGAACAAGCGTTGCTGGAAACTTCAGACGTCAAGATGGAACATACCCTAGAGGATTTGGGTATTGATAGCCTCGCGCTTGTGGAGTGCATTTTCGCGATTGAAGAGGAATTTGATATCTCTGTTCCCTTCAACGCTAATGATCCGATGGACAGCGGGTTTGATATTTCAACGGTGGCGACGATTATTGATGCGGTAGATGCCCTTGTGGCTGAGGCCGCGGAAGAGGGATGAGGCGCGTTGTCATCACCGGTGCGGGGACGATCAACCCGCTCGGGTCTGATGTGGCAACGACGCTTGAGGCTATGCGCGAAGGGCGGTGCGGGATTGGGCCGCTAAAGCTGGATTATGCGGATCGGTTGCAAATTCAAATCGGTGGGCAGATTGCCGATTATGATGAGCATGAACATTTCAACCGCCAGCAAATCGCCCTTTATGACCGTTTTACCCAGTTTACTTTGCTGGCCGCGCGGGAGGCGTTGGCGCAGTCGGGGTTGACGTTTTCAGGGCACTTGGCTGACCGTTCTGGTGTTGTGCTTGGCACGTCGGGCGGTGGGCTGACGACGCAGGATGAAAATTACCGCGCTGTTTATGAGGAGGGCAAGAATAGGGTTCATCCCTTTGTCGTCCCCAAGTTGATGAACAATGCGGCTGCCAGCCATGTGTCGATTGAGTGGAATTTGCGTGGGCCGTCGTTCACCGTAGCGACCGCCTGTGCATCCTCCAATCACGCGATGGGACAGGCGTTTAACATGGTCCGCTGCGGCATGGCGGATGTAATGATCACGGGTGGATCTGAAAGCATGTTATGCTTTGGCGGGATCAAAGCCTGGGAAGGCTTGCGGGTGATGTCAAAGGATGCGTGCCGCCCGTTTTCAGCGACCCGCAACGGCATGGTTCAGGGCGAAGGCGCGGGTGTTTTTGTGTTTGAAGAATACGAAAACGCCAAGGCACGCGGCGCTGAAATCTTATGTGAAGTTGCTGGGTTTGCGATGTCCTCTGATGCGTCGGACATTGTGATGCCATCCAAACAGGGGGCGGCGCGTGCCATTCTGGGGGCAGTCACTGATGCGCAGATCGCCAAAGAACGCGTGGGATATATCAACGCCCATGGCACTGGTACGGCGGCGAATGATAAAACCGAATGTGCCGCTGTTGCGGATGTGTTTGGGGCGCATGCGGATCAGCTGATGATGTCATCAACAAAATCAATGCATGGGCATTTGATCGGTGGCACCGGCGCTGTGGAGCTGTTGGCCTGTATTATGGCGGTGCGCGATGGGGTCATTGCGCCAACGATTGGCTATGAAGAGCCGGACCCGGAATGCGCATTGGACGTGGTTCCAAACGTGGCGCGCGACGCCAAGGTAGACGTCGCGCTGTCCAATGCGTTTGCTTTTGGCGGCTTGAACGCGGTGATCGCGTTGCAAAAGGCGCCTTAGTTTCCGGTTGTGGCCTCTAGCGCGGCTGTGAACCCGGCCAGCGAGACGTCTAAACGGACTTCTTCCTCTGGGGCGCCGGCTGGGACCAAACGGACCACAGCGTTATTGCCGAGTTTGAATTGGTCAACCTCCGCTTGGGTGAATCCGACGCGTGCCACACAACCGCCGACATTGCAGAAGGTAAAGGCATAGGTGCGCGCTTCGCCGCCATCAACTGTGATGGTGAGCTGTTCTGTCAAAAGCGTCTCGAGCGGAGCCACGATTGTCGCACCCGCCGCTGCACGGCCGCCGGGGGGAAGCGCGAACATCGACATTTCAGCGACGGCGTTTCCATCCTGATCCACTAGCAATTGATAAAGCTGACAGGGATCGGGGCCTTCCTCTTGTTTCAGGCAGCGCAGGGACCAATCATCAAAAACCGCCGCCACATAGCTTTGGCCGGGCTGTGGTTCGCTTGGCGCTTCGTTGACGGGGGTTCCCAGATCAAGGTCTTGGGCGGGATCGTCGGCTGTTTCCTGCGCGAAAGAGGGCGTGGCGCACAGAAAGGCAAGGGCCAGGGTGGCTGATTTCTTGAGTGTTAACATTGAAAGGCTCCGCTCTATTATTTTGCGGCTGTCCTAACATGGCGCGAGGACCTTGTCAGGCGCAAAACATCGTGATCGGCAAGGACCCATTGAGACGAAAAAAGGGACCCAGCGGATCCCCTTTTTACTATTCTCCCTGCCGGACTGCGCCAGCTTGTGGATAGATTCCTAAAGCAGGGAGTTTATGGCGTCAACAGGGTTTGATGAAAGCGAGTTTTTGGCGCGCGGCAATTTTTAAGAGAATTGGGTCAGGTTATTAAGGAATAATCTGGCCTCCGGCGGGAGTATTTTGGGCAAGATGATAGCAGACCTGCGAAAGGCTATTGAGTGCATTGGGATGCGTCAGAAAAAAGCCGCACCCGAGGGTGCGGCCAGTCTGACAGGGAGGTGTCATCCGCGCTGCACCAGGGGGAGAAGTGCTGCGCGGGGTGTCTTTACTCTGGCACATAGGGGTTAAGAATGTATTTTAAGCGAGAATTTGAACAAACATAGGCGGATCAATGGATCGCATTTTTGTAGGTGGTGGCGCGGCAGACTATGGCGTGGCGCAGGATTTGTTGCTGAACAAGGCGAACCGACACGGGTTGGTGGCCGGGGCCACAGGGACGGGGAAAACCGTGACGTTGCAGATTTTGGCCGAAGGGTTTTCTGCGGCGGGGGTGCCTGTGTTCTTGTCGGACGTGAAGGGCGATTTGTCAGGGCTTGCGGCATCCGGGACGCCTGATTTCAAACTGCATGATGCGTTTATGAAGCGATCTGCGACCATCGGCCTTGATCTGACCTATGATAAATTCCCGGTGACGTTTTGGGATTTGTTTGGGGAGCAAGGCCACCCGATCCGCGCCACGGTGGCAGAGATGGGGCCGCTGCTTTTGTCGCGCCTGATGGAGCTGACCGACGTGCAAGAGGGCGTGTTGAACGTCGCCTTTCGGGTTGCGGACGAAGAAGGTCTGCCGCTGTTGGACCTCAAGGATTTGCAATCGCTGTTGGTTTGGGTTGGTCAAAATGCCAAGGAGCTGTCGTTGCGCTATGGCAATGTTGCGTCTTCATCCGTGGGTGCGATCCAGCGGCAATTGTTGGTTTTGGAAAATCAGGGCGGCACCAAGTTGTTTGGGGAGCCTGCGCTGAATTTGGATGACATCATTCGCACTGAGGCGGATGGGCGCGGTGTGGTGAACATTCTGGCGGCGGATAAGCTGATGGGCAGTCCACGGCTTTATGCCACGTTCCTTTTGTGGTTGTTGTCAGAGCTGTTTGAAGAACTGCCAGAGGTTGGAAACCCGGATAAACCCAAGCTCGTGTTCTTTTTTGATGAAGCGCATTTGTTGTTTGATGGCGCGCCAAAGGCCTTGGTAGATAAGGTTGAGCAGGTTGCCCGATTGATCCGATCCAAGGGGGTTGGTGTGTTTTTCATCACGCAAAACCCCACGGATGTGCCCGAAGATGTGCTGGGCCAGTTGGGGAACCGTGTTCAGCATGCGCTGCGCGCGTTTACGGCCAAGGATAACAAGGCGCTGAAGCAGGCGGCGGAAACCTATCGCCCTAATCCGGTGTTTGATACCGCAGAAGCGATCCAAGAGGTTGGAACGGGGGAGGCTGTGACCTCACTTTTGGACGAAGACGGTATTCCGGGGATTGTGGAACGCACCTTGATCCGCCCGCCATCATCGCAGCTTGGCCCGATCACGGCAGCAGAGCGCAAAGCGATCATGGATGCCTCGCCCATGGCGGGCAAGTATGATGCGACGATGGATCGCGAGAGTGCCTATGAAATTTTGGGAAAGCGCGCCGCTGACGCCGCAGTGGCGGCGGAGAAGGCTGAAGAGGAAGAAGAAAAAGCAGAGCTGGAGCTGAAAGAATTTAAGAAGGCGCGCCGCTATGATGCGCCACAAGCGGGGCGGTCAACGTCGCGCCGCAGGTCGACTCGAGATACCAGTTTTGGCGGCGCTATGGCCAGCGTTGTGATCAAGGAATTGAAGGGGACGACCGGAAAGCGGATCGTGCGCGGTATCCTTGGTGGATTGTTTAAGGGCCGTTAGAAAACGCGCTAAGGAAACGCATTGGGCCCAAACCTTTGGCATAAGGTTTGGGCCCGAATTTTTTGTCTTGCACGAAATGCGGACTGGCTTAGCGGCCGGTCACTTTTGCAATCAGGTCTTCGACGGAAAGCCCCATGCCTTCGAGCATGGACAGGTCGATGCCTTTGTCGGCGAGCATTGTTTTCACGCTTTCTGCGTCCATGTCTGCCAGTGAGGATGGATCGATTCCGGCTGCGCCGAGTTTTTCAGTGATGGCGTCCATACCGCCAAGTGACCCTGCGGCTTTGCCGAGCATATCTCCGATTCCCATAGTATCTCTCCTTATTGGGTGTGGTGGTGTTGTCTAACATGGCCCGGCGGGTTTGCATGGGAAAACATCGCCGTAAGCTTCAAAACAGCCTGACCTGACTAGAGCCTGCGAATTTTGATTTGGTTGATGCGGTTTTCCGCCTTTTCGACGACTTCAAAGCGGAAGCCGTGAAAGCTGAACACTTGTCCCTCGATCGGGATCATCTGTGCCTCGTGGATGACTAAGCCGGCTATGGTGTTGGCTTCGTCATCGGGCAATTGCCAATCATGCGCGCGGTTGAGGTCGCGGATCGTCATGGATCCGTCCACAAGATAGGCACCATCGGCGGTGGTTTCGATTTGTTCCTCTTCGTCGTCGTCAAATTCGTCGGCAATTTCGCCAACGATTTCTTCGAGGATGTCTTCGAGCGTGATCAACCCTTGGAGTGAGCCGTATTCATCAACCACCAAGGCAAAGTGGGTTTTTCGTTTGAGGAATTGGCGCATCTGGTCGTTGAGCGTTGTGGTTTCAGGAACAAAGTAGGGTTCCATCGCCACTGTGAGGATATCAAAATCGCGCAGTTCGGTGCTGGTGACGACGCCGTCGTCCATCATTTTGTTCATCGCGCGCAACAAGTCTTTGGCGTGCAGGATGCCGACGATGTTTTCCTGGCTGCCCCGGTAAAGCGGCAGGCGCGTGTGGTTGTTATCAAGGCAAAGCTGCAGGATTTCTGCGGGCGGCAGGTCGGCGTCGATCATTTCAATGCCGGAGCGGTGCAACATCACTTCTTCCACGGCGCGTTCGTCTAGATCAAGTGCGCCTAAGATGCGGTCGCGATCTTCTTTTTCGACCAAACCTTCGGAATGGCCGAGCTGGAGGGCGCCGACGATTTCTTCGCGCACGGCGAGGATGTGACTGTCGGGGTCGATTTTCACACCAAAGAGGCCCAAAACGCCCCGCACCAAAAGACGCACCGCAGAGACGATGGGGGCAAAGACGATCACGACCAATCCAATGGGGCGGGCCACAAAGCTGGACATTTTTTCGGGATTTGTGATGGCGTAGGTTTTGGGCAGGACTTCGGCGAAGATCAGGATCAGGAAAGTCATGATCAAAGACGCCAGTGCAACAGCACTTGGGCCAAACACCTTGGTCAAAACAGCAGTCGCAAGCGACGTTGCAACGATATTCACCACGTTGTTGCCAAGGAGGACAGAGCCGATCAAGCGTTCGCTGTCTTCGGTAATGTCCAATGCGCGTTGTGCGCCTTTGCTGCCCTTGTCGGCAGAATTGCGCAGTTTTCCGCGCGATGCCGCCGTCAGCGCGGTTTCCGAGCCGGAAAAGAAGCCTGACATCACCAGCAGAACACAAATGACAGCAGAGGTTATCCAAAAAGACGTGTCAAAAAGGGGGGCGTCCATCATTTACTTTCTAAGTTTGTTTGGCCGTTTTATGGGGCTTGCTGGTGGTTTCTTCAAGACGTGGGCAATTTGCGCGCGAGGGGGTGGTGGGTGTGGACCAATTCGGCCAGCCGTTCATCGACCACATGGGTATAAATCTCGGTTGTGGCAATATCAGCGTGTCCCAACATGGTCTGGATTGCGCGTAAATCTGCCCCCCCAGCCAGAAGGTGTGTCGCAAAGGCGTGGCGCAGGGTGTGGGGTGTTACGTTGGATGGATCAACGCCTGCTTCAACAGACAATCGCTTGATCAGCGCGAAAAAAGCATGACGGGTGAGGTGTCCGCTTTTGCCGCGGCTGGGGAATAAAAAGGGTGAGGCTGGTTTGCCCTTTTTGCGATCCAGCGCTTCTTGCGCGTCGCGTGATTTTAGATGGGTGGTGACAGCCTCGCGGGCGGGGCCGGACAAGGGGACCAGCCGTTCTTTGCCGCCTTTGCCGCGCACGAGCAGCATGCGTGGATCGCCACGGGTGGCAGAAACGGGCAGGGTGACCAATTCGCTGACGCGCATGCCGGTGGCATAAAGCAGTTCCATCAAACAGGTGTTGCGCACGGCGTCAGTTTTAGATGCACGCGCGGCGTCTAATAGGCGCGCGACGTCGTCAACGCTGAGGGTCTTGGGCAAAGATTTGCTTTTCCCCGGTCCTTTGATTTGGATGGAGGGGTTGTCGTCACGCCAGCCTTCCTCAAACGCAAATCGGTAAAGTTGGCGAATGGCAGACAGCCTGCGGGCACGGGTGGCGGGGGACAATCCTTCGGCTTCGCAGTCGATGAGATAGCTTTCGATCTGATCCTGTGTGGTGAAAGCGAAATGCAGGTTTTTGGGTGTTAGCCACTCTTGAAATTTCGTTAAGTCGCGTGCGTAGGCAAGCTGCGTGTTTGTTGCCGCGTCCAGTTCTGCTGCTTGTGCCTCCAAAAAACTTTGTATCCAGTGGCCCATGGGTTGATTGGCGGGAGAGGTCATCTGCGGCGTTCCAAGAGCAAGGTTTGCAAGGCTGTGCGCCGCGCGAGATCTTCGAGACCGACGTGACGCAGAAAGGCCAAACCGTCGGTGAGGGATGCGCGATCACCCCTGACCCCACGATCCAGAATGCTCAGTGCCTCAAGCAAGGCGAGGCCAAGCCGGTCGTTTTCGGCCAAATCGAGCAAGTCTTGCGGTGGGTTTGCGCCGTTGAACGCCGATTGAATGGCAAGCTGGCGGGGGTCGCTTGTCGCGACCTCTTGCGGGCGACCTTGCGCGAGGGCGCGCAAGAAGGGGGAAATGCCGTTTGAGATGGCTTCATAGTCCGGGGATAGGAGCCCGATCTGTCCGGCGATTTCTGTCACTTCTGCTGGCAAATCCATGGCGCGCAGGTCGGCGCCGTAAAGCTGGGCAAAAGCAACCTCAGAGCGGATGGTTTTCATCGCCTCCCATGCTGGTGGCAGTGTCTCGGCGACTGCTGTCAGGTCATTGCGCGCGATGGCGCTGTCAAATCGTTGAAAGGCCGCGATGCGATCCCAGACGCCGCCGGATGCGGAGGGCGTGCGCGATGAATACACTGCTTGCAGTTGTGCTGCGGATAGGCTGCCTGCACGGGACAAGCGTTCTGCGGCGTCAAGCTGGGTTTTCCATCCGGTTGTGTCGTTTAGATCGGCGTGGGCAAAGGCAAGCGGTAGGCCCGCAGTGGACAGGCGTTCGCCAATGGCTTCGCGGATGCGGAAGATCAAGGGAGTGATCCGGCTGGGTGCAGGGAGGTTGGTTGTTTCTTCGGCCTGTTCGGCGTCCAAGAAAAGGGTGAGTAGAAAGACGTCTTCGTCCGTCATGTCGCCCAAGAGCCGGTTGGTGTTCAGCGTCAGTGCGGCTGCGGTCCAATCACCGGATCGCGCAAGGCAGAAAATACGTGATGTCACAGTCGGCGCGACGGCGGGGCGTGTGTCCAAAACGACGCAGCCTTCGTGGGCGCGCCCCTTTAGCAGGGTTATGTCAAAGTAGCGCTGGAAAAGCTGCGGGCTGTCGGGATTTGCGGCCTCTAGCAGGGATAGCGCTTCGTCCAATCGGCCCATCAACAAGAGCGCGTCGATCCGGGCGAGGAACATTTCGCCGCGCGAGGAGCTTCCCAAGGGCGGGTCCGCTTCGGCGAGCATCAGAAGCGTTGCGAAATCTTGAAGCGCGGGGAGATCCAGTTTGGGGATGTCCATTACTTGCGGCACCAAGGTGCCAAGATCAGATCCCGACCAAAGGGTACGTGGCAGACCCGTGATATCCGGTGGCAAAAGCCCAATCCGATCTGGGGATGGATCGTCAAGCGAGGTGACGGTCACGCTGGGCGACGCTGCGGAATTGGTAGCAGGTGTTTCATCCGTGGTCACATCTGCGGGTGGTAATGCGACGCTGTCTGACAGCCAATCAATCGCCGATAGAGGGGGCGTATCCTGCGCAAGACTTGATCCTGCGTAGATACATCCCACCAAAACAAACGACAGGCCACGGGCCAAAACCATTTCACTCTGCTTCCAAAACAACCGGTTGATTTATATCGACCAAAGGAGGGGCAAAATCCGCTGGAAAGAAAATTGGCCCAATATACGCATAGGCCACAAGACCTAAGCCGGCCAAAATTGCCAAGATAAGAACGACTTTGATCAATCGCCACATTGTGCATGCCTCGGGTTAAGTTTCTGCCCATCGTCGCGGTCTCTTTTTGCCGCGTTGATGAAAGGTATATATGGTCTTTTCGACAAGATCACGTCATTGAAGCGAAGAAACTTTTTTTTGATGTCAGAACACCATCATGGAACTGGGTGAAATTCGGCGATGACAGGGCAGGTGAGGGACACTCCGACGTTTAGATTGCATCGCAATATCGTGTTGGTCGGTATGATGGGGTCTGGCAAGACGGCGATTGGTAAGGCCCTATCTGCGCGATTGGCGGTTCCGTTTCGTGATAGTGATGAAGAAATTGAAGTTGCGGCACGTCGAAGCATTGCGGAAATTTTCGCCCGCGATGGCGAGCCGTTTTTTCGGATCCGCGAGGCCGAAGTCGTCAAACGTTTGTTGGGTGAAACACCGGGTGTTTTGTCCACAGGTGGTGGGGCGTTTTTGTCGGACGAAATTCGTACAGCGATTGACGCCCATGGTGTGTCTGTCTGGCTTGATGCGCCGCTAAATCTGTTGTGGGAAAGGGTGCGACACAGAGATACACGCCCCCTTTTGCGCACGTCCAACCCGCGCAAGACGTTGTCGGAGGTGTTTGAACAGCGCACGCCGATTTATGCCAAAGCGCAGTTCCGTCTGAACTGTGAGCCCAAGGCGAGTATTGATGACACCACATCAGCTGTGATCGAATTGTTGAAATCTGACAGCACAGTTCTGGAGCAAGTGACATGATTGAAACGGTGCCCGTTCCACTGCCGGGGCGTGAGTATGAGATCAAGATCGGGCCGGGTGTCCTGGCCGAGGCGGGCCCGCGCATTGCTGCGATGACGCAGCGTAAACACGTGGCGATTGTGTCGGATGAAACGGTGGCGCGTTTGCATGGTGGTGCGTTGCAATCCGTTTTGACCGAGGCGGGCCTGACGTCAGACATTCTGGCGCTGCCGCCGGGAGAAGCGACGAAGTGTTGGCCAGAGCTTGAGCGCACAGTGGAATGGTTGCTGGCACAAAAGGTCGAACGCGGTGACGTCATCGTGGCTTTGGGCGGCGGCGTTATTGGCGATTTGGCCGGGTTTGCTGCGGCAATCTTGCGTCGCGGCGTGCGTTTTGTTCAAATCCCTACATCGCTGCTGGCGCAGGTTGATAGCTCTGTTGGGGGCAAGACCGGGATCAATTCCGTTGCGGGAAAGAACCTGATTGGGGCCTTTCATCAACCCTCGCTCGTACTGGCCGATACCGCCCTTTTAGAAACTTTGGAGCCGCGTGATTTTTTGGCCGGGTATGGTGAGGTCGTGAAATACGGGCTGCTTGGCGATGCGGCGTTTTTCGATTGGCTAGAGGGAGAAGCGCCAAAGATGGCGGCGGGCGACGTTGCAGCACAGGTCAAGGCGGTGACGCGGTCCTGCCAGATGAAGGCGGATATCGTGGAGCGGGATGAGACCGAACAAGGAGATCGCGCGCTGTTGAACCTTGGGCATACGTTTTGTCACGCTTTGGAGGCTGCCACGGGGTATTCTGACCGGCTTTTGCATGGGGAAGGCGTCGCCATTGGTTGTGCGCTGGCGTTTGAGCTGTCGTCGCGTTTAGGCCTGTGTTCGCAAGAGGAACCAAGCCGCGTGCGTGCGCATCTGCGTGATATGGGGATGAAGGTTGATCTGGCGGACATTGACGGAGATTTGCCGCCCGCTGAAGCACTGTTGGACCTAATGGGCCAAGACAAAAAGGTTGTTGATGGGCAGCTACGATTCATCCTTGCCCGTGGGATTGGCGAGGCGTTCGTGACGTCCGACGTGCCGCGGGACGCTGTTTTGCGGGTTTTGGAGGATGCGCTGAAGCAAAGGTAGGGTGGGTTCAAGCCCACCCTACGCATTGTGATTTAAGGCGCGCGTGATTTAGAACGGAATTTCGTCTTCCATATCGCGGCTGCTGCCACCACCAGAACCGCCGTCGCTGTTGCCGCCCGAGCCGCTGTCATAGCCGCCACCACCAGCACCGCCGCCACTGTATCCACCGCTGTCACCACCATAGCCGCCACCGCCGCCTTGGTTGTCGCCGCGGCCATCAAGCATGGTCAGGGTTGATGTATAAGGGCGCAATACGACTTCTGTGCTGTAGCGATCTTGACCGTCTTTGTCCTGCCATTTGCGGGTTTCAAGCTGCCCTTCGAGGTAAACTTTGGAGCCCTTTTTGAGATATTGTTCCGCCACGCGGGCAAGGGGTTCGGAAAAGATCGCGACGGAATGCCATTCGGTGCGTTCTTTGCGTTCGCCTGTGTTGCGGTCTTTCCAGTTTTCGGAGGTTGCGATGCGCAGGTTGCACACTTTGCCACCGTTTTGGAACGTGCGTACCTCAGGGTCGCGGCCCAAATTTCCGATAAGAATAACTTTGTTCACTGATCCGGCCATAGCGGCATCCCCCACGATTCTAGATTTTTGCATTTGTGACAGACCCGGCATGCCGCAACAAGGTTAATGGAGGGTTTCGATGTCTTGTATCCCCCGTGTCACTAGACCTTTGGCAGAAATTGGCTAGGGTATCGCCCAGTAAATTGGGGGTGTGTTATGTCTAAGAGTTACCTTGGCGCTGTGATTGCTGGTTTGGCTTTGGTTTTGATCGCCAATGACGCGATGGCGCAGGATCGTTCATCGCGCATGAAAAGCCAGTTGACCCTGCTGGATGAGCGGGCGGCAGAACAATCAAGCGCGACCGTGACCTTGGATGCGCCGGCCATTGAAATTCCGGGGACGCCCAATGTCGGCCCTGATTACGCAGGGTCTTATTCGGGGCCTTTGCTGGACCTTGCCCGCGCGGCAGCCCGACGTCATCAGATACCTGAGGAATTGTTTTTGCGCCTTATTCAGCAGGAAAGCGCTTGGAACCCTAATGCACGCTCGCACAAGGGGGCGATTGGGTTGACCCAATTGATGCCGGGGACGGCGGCGTATTTGGGCGTTGATCCTTATGATGTGGAGCAAAACATCGAAGGCGGTGCGCGGTATTTGAAAGAACAGCAGCAAGAGTTTCGCAGCTGGATGCTGGCGCTGGCTGCTTATAACGCGGGGCCGGGTGCGGTGCGTCAATATGGTGGGGTGCCGCCGTACCGGGAAACACGGACCTATGTGCGCCGCATTTGGGGGCGCTAGGGCGTCTGGCGTCGCCCCGCCTGCGGCGTTGAGTATTTTTTGGCAAGATGATGCGAGGATGATGCGAGGGCGCGTTATTCTGCGGCGATCTGGATGACGGGTTCCATATCTGCCAGATCTCTATCGCTGAGGTGGCATTTCACCTGATGGCCTTCGGACAGGATCCGCACCGGAGGGACCTCTTTTTCGCACAGGCCATTTGCCACTTGGGATTTCCACCCGCAGCGGGTTTGGAACGGGCAACCTGAGGGTGGGTTCATTGCGGAGGGGATGTCGCCTTCGAGGACGATGTGTTTTTTGGTGATGCTTGTGTCAGCGATAGGAACGGCAGACAGTAGTGCCTCTGTGTAGGGGTGGTAAGGTGGTGCGAAGACCTGATCGGTGCTGCCCAGTTCCACCACATGACCAAGGTACATCACCATCACACGGTCGCTGAGATAGCGCACGATGGAAAGGTCGTGGGAGATGAAAAGCAGGGTGGTTTTGTGTTCGCGCTGAATTTCCATGAGCAGATCGGTGACGGCGGCTTGCACAGAAACGTCCAGCGCTGAAACCGGTTCGTCGGCGACAACGATACGGGCGTCACCGGCAAAGGCGCGCGCGATGCCGACGCGTTGTTTTTGACCACCAGAGAGTTGGCGCGGCATGCGGTCGGCAAAGGCGCGGGGCAGTTTCACAAGGTCGAGGAGTTCGAGCATGCGTTCGCGCCGTTCGGCGTCTGAATTGCCAACCTGAAAGATTTCAAGCGCGCGGATGATTTGGCGCCCGACCGTCATCGAGGGGTTGAGCGTATCAAAGGGGTTTTGGAACACCATCTGGACGTCGGCAATAGTTTTGGTGTCGCGTTCTTCGATAGGGATGTCTTGGATCGCTTTGTTGTCGAGCAAAATCTGGCCATCTGTTGCGGTTTCAAGACCCATCAACACCTTGGCAAAGGTCGATTTTCCGCAGCCGGATTCGCCGACGATGGCCAGGGTTTCGCCTTCGCGGGCTTCAAAGCTGAGGGTTTCGTTGGCTTTGACGACCTTTTTGTCGCCGCCACCAAAGAGCGCGTTTGCCGCCACCTCGTAGTATTTTTTCAGGTTGTCCATTTTGAGGACAACGCGCCCCGGTTCGGGTTTCGCGGTTTGCGCGCCCACGTCGATGGGGGCGTTCCAGTCAATTTCTTGGAAGCGCAGGCATCGGGTTTGGTGACGGTCGTTGCCGTGAACGGGGTACATTTCGATGGGCAGGTTTTCGTTGCACAACCCGTCCTCAAAGTAATCGCAGCGCGGGCCGAAGTTGCACCCTGTGGGTCGTTCATGGGGCAGAGGGAAGTTGCCGGGGATTGCGATCAGGGGGCGCGCATTTTTGTTTGCGCCAGGGAGCGGGATAGAGCGAAAGAGCGCTTGCGTATAGGGGTGCTGCATCTCATCAAACACGTCTTCGATGGAGCCGCGTTCGACCGCTTCACCGGAATACATCACGCAGATACGGTCACAGGTTTCGAGGACTAACCCCAAGTTATGACTGATAAAAAGCATGGACGTGCCGTACTTTTTACCCAAGTCCTTGACCAGTTCGACAACGGCGGCTTCGACCGTGACGTCAAGGGCTGTGGTGGGTTCGTCCAAGATCAAGAGCGAGGGTTTGGACATCAAGGCCATTGCGATGACGATGCGTTGTTGTTGGCCGCCAGACAATTGGTGTGGATAGCTTTTGAGGATGCGGGCCGGGTCGGGGAGTTTGACGTCGGTGACGACCTCTAGGGCGCGGGCAAGGGCGTCGGATTCGCTGAGACCTTCGTGGATCATCGGCACCTCGGCGAGCTGTTTTCCGATTTTCATTGCCGGGTTCAAAGAGGCCATAGGTTCTTGATAAATCATGGCAATTTGGCTGCCACGGATGTCGCGCAGGCGTTCGCGCGACATGGTGTTCATTTCTTCGCCTTTGAACTTGATCGACCCGCCGACGATACGTCCGTTGACGCCCAAATCCTGCATCACGCCGAGCGCGACAGTGGATTTGCCGCAGCCGGATTCGCCGACCAAACCAAGCGCCTCGCCGGGGCGGATGGTGGCGGAGAAATCCATGACCGCTGGGATTTCACGCAGGCGCGTAAAGAAGCTGATGGACAGTTTGTCGATCTCAAGGATCGGGCCGTCGTAGGTCGTGTCAGTCATTTACGTTTGCCTTTTGTTGGGGCGCATCGGCGTGTCACACCGTGTGCACAGCCTGTACACACTGCGTACACCGCGATTTGGTTAATCTTTCAAACTTTCCTCGCGAAGGCCGTCGGCCAGCAGGTTCAGACCCAAGACCAGTGAGAGCAATGCAATCGCGGGTGGCAGGGCTGGGTGTGCGAAGATTAGCAAGAGTTTGCGCCCTTCGTTGATCGTTGATCCCCAGTCAGGGCTTTCGGGTGGCAGGCCAAGGCCGAAGAAGCCCAAGGTGCCAAGCAGGATGGTGGTGTAGCCAATGCGCAGACAGAAATCGACGATTAGGGGCCCGCGTGCGTTGGGCAGGATTTCCCAAAGCATAACGTACCACGCGCCTTCGCCGCGGGTTTGCGCGGCGGCGACATAATCGCGTGTGCGCAGGTCAAGCGCGAGGCCGCGCACGATGCGGTAGACCGTGGGTGAGTTCACAAAGACCACGGAGACGAAGACGACCAAGATGCCAGAGTTGATATCAAAGAGGTCAAACCAGTTCGGCAGGAAAGCGACGGAGGTGCCCTCTTGGCTGATGAGCGATAGGTAGAGCCACGCGAGGACGCCAAGCACGACCACGAGGATCGGTGTTCGTTTGGCGGGTTGCGTGTGGTAGCGAGAATTCAGGAGCACCGCGAAAAAGATCAGCGGGAAGATGAACAGCACCATCGCCATCACTGTTGGGATTGGTGAGTTCACAATTTCGGGTGTCACCAGCAAGAAAAACAGCAGGATGACCGGGAAGGCGAGGATCAGGTTGGCCAGAAAGCTGAGGATTGTATCGAGCCGTCCGCCGTAGAATCCAGCGGGCAGGCCAAGTGTGATCCCAACCATGAACGCAAAGAGCGTGGCCAATGGTGCGATGGCAACCACGATGGTGGAGCCGTGGATCATGCGACTGAAGATGTCGCGGGCGAGGTTATCGCCGCCCAGCAGGTAATGCGGGATGCTGCCGACCGTTCCGTCTGGGACAGTCACACCGGGTGTTTTGTTCTTGAGGCCTGAGACTTGGGTGAGTGGGTCGAACGTCGCAAGCATGTCAAAGGCACCCGCGAGGATCGCGGTGAAGACCCAGAACATGACAAGACCAAAGCCAATCATGCCAACAATGCTGTCAAAGAGTTTCCCGTAAAGGCCAAGGTGGCGTTTGAATGCGATGGACAGGACGAACATCACGGTCAGCAGGATCCAAACGGGGAAGAATTGTTTGGACATCGCACCGATGATCCCAGCTTGGCCGTAGGGCATGAGTGCGCCCACGGCGATATAGCCAAGGATGACAAGAATCACCGCCCAAAGCGCGGCTTGGGTGGTTTGTTCGAACATACCCAAAAACCCGCCGCGTTTGACCAATGTGCCGTCGGCGTTGGATTGCATTCGCATCGGCGACGCTGTGAAGGACAGCACCATCTGAATAAAGGCAGAGGCCAGAAGGCAGATTACGGCAATGCCGAAGGCGGGGTTGAGGAATGTGCCAAGGGCACCGGTCCAGCTGAGCGGTTCCATGTGTCGATCCCCCTAAGAAATGCGAATGCGTGGATTAAGGAAGACGTAGCCGATGTCAGAAATCAGCTGCGTGACCAGAACCACGAAGACGGAGACGACAGAAACCGCCAAGAGCAATTCGATGTCGTTGTTGGAGGCCGCTTGGAACAAGGTCCAGCCAAAACCTTTGTAGTTGAACAGGGTCTCGACGATGACGACACCGTTGAGCAACCACGGGAACTGCAACATGATCACAGTGAAAGGCGCGATTAGCGCGTTGCGCAACGCGTGGCGCAGAACGATGGTGCGAAAGTTAACGCCCTTGAGCCGGGCGGTGCGGATGTATTGCGCTGTCATGACCTCTGTCATGGAAGCGCGGGTCATGCGCGCGATATAACCCATCCCATAAAGCGCGATGGTGATGACCGGTAAGAAAAAGTTGATGAAATTCGCATCGTCCATGGCGGCGGTGGCCGTGCCCTTGAAATACTGCATCCCAAAGAGCGGTGTGGCGAAAGCGGCGATGAACACAACGCCCGAGACATATTCAGGCGTCGCCGTTGATATGATCGAAACGGTTGATAGGCTGCGGTCGGTTCCTGATCCTTCGCGCATGCCTGCGAGCACACCGATGATCAGCGCGCCGGGCACCATGACCATCATCACCCAGAACATCAGTTTTCCGGTCAGGGCGAGGCGCTTGGCGATAATGGTGCTCACGTCCTCTTTGAAAACGGTGGAAAAACCCCATTCGTTTTGCAGGATGCCGCAAAATCGCGGCGCTTCTTCGATGGGTTGTTCGAAGGCGACGCAGCGGCCACGGGTTTCACCATCGCTGCCTTCGATCACATAGCCGGGCAGGACGCCAAGCCATTGGCCGTATTTCTGTGGAAGGGATTGTTTGTAGCCACGGTTCGTCAAATAGCTGGTCACGGCTTCGTCCGACATGCGGAAGTTGCCTTGGGTTTTGGCCAGTTTTTCGAGGTTTGGCGTCAGGTTCGTCAGCCAGAAGACGACGAAGGTGAGGCAAAGCGCCGTCAATATCATCACCCCGAGGCGCCGTAGGATAAACAGTCCCATAAAGTTCCTTGTTGTTCTTTTTTGGGGCGAGCTGCCCAACGCTTCACCCTGCGTCAGGCGCAGGTGCGAAAAAGAAAGGGCCGCGTCCCATCAGAACGCGGCCCTGTTTTGTTTTAAGCAGCAACCGCCATCTTGTAGATCTGTGGCAGATACGCGATGTGCATATCCCAGCCGACAAATCCGGGCTTGGCGTGGCGATAGATCGTACGCCAATATGGCTGGAGCGTGACACCTTCGTCGGTCATGATCGCCTGAAGCTTGGCCATTATATCACGGCGTGCATCTGCATCCGCAATGCTGTTTGCTTCGGCCAAAAGCGCGTCAAACTCAGCATTGGCAAAGCCCGCTTCGTTCCATGCTTCGCCAGAGCGATAGGCCAGACCAAGGATCTGCGTATCCAGTGGGCGGTGGTTCCAGTTGGTTGAGCTGAACGGATATTTTGTCCAGTCGTTCCAGAACGTCGTGCCCGGGATGATTGTCCGCTTTACGTTAAAGCCAGCGTCGCGCAGCTGTGCTGCGACGGCGTCAGTTGTGTTGCGGCGCCAGTCATCGTCGATGGAAGAGATTTCCATCTCAAAGTCGGCCATCCCTGCTTCTTCGAGCAAGGCAAGCGCTGCTGCTGGATCATATGACAGGCCGGGGACATCTGCCCAAGCGGGGTGCATTGGTCCGACGTGCTGGTTGCGGGCAACCTCACCTTGGTTGGCATAGCCAAGCTCAAGGCAAACCGCGTTGTTACAGGCCATAGCAATCGCCTGGCGCACGCGCTTGTCCGCATAGGGCTGCTTGCCGTCAACTTCGGCCAGCTGGTTTGGACGGATCACAATTGTTGCCGCAGACGCAACCTCGGAACGTTCCCAACCGATGCTTTCGAAGACTTCTACGAAATCGCCAACGGTTTCATAGGTCATATCAACTTCGTCAGCGGCGGCTGCCGCAACCCAAGCGGATGGGTCCGTGCCGTAGTCGATGTATTCGATCCGGTCGAGGAACGCGCCTTTGCCTTCGGCGTATCCCCACCAATCGTGGCCTTCGTTGCGCACGATGACCGATTTGACCTGAACCTCGTGTGATTCTGGCAGGTATGGGCCGGTGCCAACTGGATTTGACAGCATTGTTTCAGGGCTAAAGCTTGCTGGAACAATCGCGGCTGGATAATCGGCCATGCCAGCAATGAGCGTGATGTCAGAACCCGGCAGGTTCAGTTTCACGGTGTGGCTGTCGACGACTTCAACAGCGCCATCAATCGCCTTTTCGGAGTCGGCGTCGATCAGGATCGCAAAGCGACCAGCCATTGAATTGCCTTCAACGGACTTGTCACACCAACCGATGATGTTGCGCGCCACGTCTTCGGCTGTGAAGTCGGATCCGTCGTTCCATTTCACGCCCTGACGCACGTTCAATGTGTATTCTGTCGCGTCGTCGTTGACAGACCAGCTGGACAGAAGCATCGGCTGGAAAGAACCGTCGGAGTTATATTCAACCAGATATTCCAACCAACCGGCGGAAACAAAGGCCATCTGCGTCCAGTCAAAGGCGCGTGGATCTTTGAGGGCGCGCACTTCCATTTGCATGCGCAATGTGCCGCCTTGCTGGGCATGTCCGCCAGCTTGCGCAGGTTGCGCAAGGCCAAGCATCCCGTAAGCGGCGGTCGCGGTAACGCCGAGCGCTGTGGCACGTGTTAGAAATTCGCGACGCGACAGTTTGCCGTCGGCGACTTCTTGGACGTGCATTTCCACGGCCGGGTGGACCCGGTCACTGATAAAATCTTTCATTCTTTTCTCCCTGTGACACGCATCATTGTGGAGCGTTGCGCGTCTTTTTTGAACCCGAGCACGCGGCGAGCTTGCGCGTGCTGCTCCGGCTATGCATGCATTGCGCCCTATTTTTGGCAGAACGTCAACAGAGGGAAGCGTCCCTTCGGGGTGCGAAAGCGACCAGCACGTGATCCGTTTCCGACATTTGTGACGGTCTCAAAGGCCCTATGAAGGGCGCCCAAAGCCCTTATTTTCCTGTCGATTGGACGCCAGCCATTGCTTTCGAAAATGCGATGGGCTGCATCCGCTGCGGTTTTGAAACGCGCGAGAAAAATAGGCGGCAGAACTGTATCCGAGGGTCAAAGCGATATCTTGGACCGCTGTTGGTGTCTCTTGTAATAGGAAACAGGCTTCGAAATGGCGCCGGTCGTTCAATAGATCCAGCGCGGATCGCCCGCAGGTGCGCTTGCAGCATCGGGTCAGATGGGTTGGTGTGACGCCAAGGCTTGCGGCGTATCCCGCGACGCCATCGCTGCTGCGAAATCCGCGTTCGATCAGGTCGGTATAGGCGGCAACAAGTCGGGCGGATGTTGTTTCGCTTTGCGGGTCGGTCGCTTCGTTGGTGTCGAGTTGGCGTTCAAAAAAGACGGAGATTAAGCCAAGGCGATAAAACGCAGCGCGGCTGTGTTTGCCATTTGCAAGATCGACTTCTTTTTCCAGACCGTCCAGGAGCGCGGTCAACTCCTTTTGTGCCGCAACATCGCGCAGGCGCAGATGCAGCGCCGCACTGGGCCATTCGCTGGACATCGCGTCGGGGATGGTAAGCATTTGACCAAAGACAGAAGAACCCGCTTCATAGCCGTACATGGTGCGGGCAGGGATAAAGATCAGGTTGTTGGGGCCAAAGCCGCGTGTCAGCCCCGAAATGGTGATCCGGCCATGTCCTTTTGTGATGATCAATAACCGCGCCGCACTATGGCTGCGCATCGCCTCGGTCTGCCAACGGCCGACCTTGGGGTTGTGAGAAATACTCTTGAGCGATGGTGCTTGCGCCGCGGAGTTCGGGATATTTGACATTGAGTGATCATTCTCCAATGCAGTGACCATGCACACTTACGAAGAGGTTTTCAACGGTTTTCGCGGGGGGAGTTTGGGGGGAGGTGGGTTGACGTAAGCCGCACATCTTCCCTATGAAAGGCAGGACTAGATACCAATTCGCCGACCCGGCGGGGCGGGTCGTCAACTATCCGGCGCCTGCGGCTTGATTCCGGACCCCACTGCTAAAACTTCAGCACATCCACCGCATCGCCCATCGGCATCGTCACCTTGTGCCAATCGCGCATACGCTTGTTGAACCATGTGCGTTGGCGTTTGGCGTATTGTCGGGTGGCGATGATCACCGCCTCTTTGACCTGATCGAACGACAGGGTACCATTGAGGAATTCCATCAGTTCTGGCGCGCCGATGGCTTTTGAGGAGGGATGGGTCGGGTCCCAGTTGGCGTGCATTGCGCGGGCCTCTTCCATGACGCCTTGCGCGACCATCAGGTCAAATCGTTGTTCGATCCGGGGGGTGAGCCAGTCTTTGGGGGCATCCAGAAGGAGGGCCGTTGCGCTGGCCAACGGGACAAGCGGCGGGGGCGTTTGATCTTGCCAATCCGCAAGGCTTTGCCCGGTTTGGTTCAGGACTTCCCACGCGCGCTGTACGCGGGCGCGGTTTTTGGTGTCGATCTGCTGTGCTGTGCGCGCGTCTAGTTGCGACAGGAGTTCGGGTAGGGGCAATGCGTCTGCTGCCGAGCGCACCTCTGCGCTTGTCGCGGGGATGTCGGCCAAGCCTTCGGTCAGGGCCGAAAAGTAAAGCCCGGTGCCGCCGACAATGATTGGCCTTTGACCCGAAAGCAGCGGTTTGACGTCGCGCAGCCAGTGGCCGACCGAATAGGATTGGTCATGGGGCACGTGACCATAAAGGTGATGTGGTGCGTGTTTTGTGTCTGCCGCATTGGGTCGAGCAGTCAGGATGCGCCAGCCGTCAAAGACCTGCAGCGCGTCTGCGTTCACCACGATCCCGCCTTGGCGCTGTGCAATCATCAAGGCCAAAGCCGATTTACCAGACGCCGTTGGTCCTGCGATCAAAACCGGTTTGTCGGGGGAGATGTCAATCGGTGCCAAGTGTTTTCACGTTTTCCAAAGGTAAGGTAAGGAACGGCTGCGTTGCCCATTGAACCTTTGGCCTTTTTGCGACATTTTGCGCGCAACGAAAAGCGTGAACTATGAGGGCCAGCATGACGAGTGAACCAAAGACCGCTTACAAACGGGTTATGCTGAAAATCTCGGGCGAGGCGCTGATGGGCGATACAGGCTTTGGCCTGCACCCGCCGACGGTGGAACGTATCGCCAAAGAGGTGAAGTCGGTTCACGACCTTGGCGTTGAGATTTGTATGGTCATCGGGGGCGGCACTATCTTTCGCGGGTTGCAAGGCAGCGCGCAGGGGATGGAACGCACCACGGCCGATTACATGGGGATGCTGGCGACGGTTATGAACGCGCTGGCGGTGCAATCCGCGCTGGAGGCTGAGGGTATTCACACGCGGGTCATTTCCGCAATCACGATGAACGAGGTTGCAGAACCCTACATCCGCCGCCGCGCTGTACGTCACCTTGAAAAGAAACGCGTATGCATTTTTGCAGCCGGGACAGGCAACCCCTATTTCACAACCGATACAGCAGCGACGTTGCGCGCCAATGAGATGTCGTGCGAGGCGATCTTTAAGGGCACCAAAGTTGACGGGGTTTACGACAAGGACCCAGTGAAACATGCGGATGCGAAACGATACAAAGAAGTGTCGTATGACGAAGTGTTACAAAAGCATTTGGGCGTTATGGATGCCTCTGCGATTGCGCTGGCGCGGGACAATCATTTGCCGATTATCGTGTTTTCATTGGATGAACCGGGTGGGTTTCGCGGCATCTTGGCAGGAGAGGGCACCTATACAATCGTGCACGATTAGGACGTTTCACGCCGACTCCACGGAAACTGCACAAATCCGCCTAGATACGCGATTAGGGCATAACCTATACAAAGAACGGGATTTCGCATACTACACCAAAAGTAGGGTTCGCCCGTAATAAACTGAGCAGACGAATAAATATGGCTGATGACTTTGAACTAGATACCGATGATCTGACCCGCCGCATGGATGGGGCGATTGCAAACCTTCGCACAGAATTGGCGTCCCTGCGGACGGGTCGTGGCTCTGCCTCGATGCTCGATCCGATTATGGTTGATGCCTATGGATCTACAACGCCAATCAATCAGGTGGGCACTGTGAACGTGCCTGAACCGCGTATGGTGACAATCAACGTTTGGGACAAAGCCCTTGTTGGACCTGTGGAAAAGGCGATCCGCGAAAGCGGGCTGGGGATCAATCCGCAGTTGAACGGCACAATCATTATGTTGCCAATTCCAGAGTTGAACGAAGAACGTCGGCGCGAGATGACCAAGGTCGCGGCGCAATATGCCGAAAGCGCACGGGTTTCCATTCGCAACCTGCGCAAGGACGGCATGGATCAGATCAAGAAGGCCAAAAGCGATGGCCTGTCTGAAGACGATATGAAGTTTTGGGAAGCCGAAGTTCAGGATCTGACGGACAAATATACGAAAACTGTCGACGATACGCTTGAAAATAAGCAAGCTGAAATCATGCAGATTTAACTCGGGTTAACGATATATCGTGTAGGCGAATTGAGCGACGAATGAGGCGGCCATTTTTGGCCACAGAACAAAAAGGGTCATGAATGACCAAAATGGATAAAATCGGACCACGTCATGTGGCGATCATCATGGATGGGAATGGCCGTTGGGCGCAGCAACGCGGCCGTCCGCGTTTGGTCGGCCACCATGCCGGTGCGAAACGCGTGCGCGAAATCGTCGAGGCTTGCCCGGATGTCGGCGTCAAGTATTTGACGATCTTTGCCTTTTCGACCGAAAATTGGAAACGCACACAGACCGAAGTTGCGGGATTGATGCGGTTGTTCCGCCGTTACATTGAGCGCGAAGCGCGCGCGCTGTTGCAGGAAGGTGTGCGGGTTCGGTTTATCGGCGATCGGATGAAGCTGGATGATAAGCTTGTGTCGTTGATGGATAACCTTGAGCTTTTGACATCGACCAATGACAAGGTACATTTGACCATCGCGTTGAATTATGGCGGCCGCGATGAAGTGACCCGTGCGGCACAGCGCCTTGCCTTTGAGATTGAGCAGGGGCGGCTGACGCACAAGGACGTGGACGCCGAAACGCTGGCGAAATTCCTGGATACGCAGTTTTTGCCTGATCCTGATCTGGTTATTCGCACCAGTGGCGAAGCACGGATTTCGAACTTTTTACTGTGGCAGTCAGCCTATGCGGAATATGAGTTCCTTGATACGTTGTGGCCGGATTTCACATCGGACGAATTCAAGACAGTTATCGGTGCCTATGGCACGCGGGATCGCCGTTATGGTGCGGTCCTCGCTTAGATATGTCGGCACAACCGCCGCTTGACCCCTCCAAATGGGATGATCTGCAAACCCGCGTAATTTCCGGCGCGGCAATGACGGTTGTTGGCGCGATTGGCGTCATCATGGGCGGTGTTTGGTTCCAGATGATGGTCGTCTTTGTCACGGCCGTTATGGTTTGGGAACTTTGGATGATGATCGTGCCGGATCGTCCCACGCCGGGCATGTTGCTTGCCGCGTTGTTGGCGTCTGTGATGTCTGGGCTGTTGTTGGACACATCTATCATTGGTCTGTTGCTGTTTCTGGTGGTGCCTGTGTTGGGTGCGGCCACGTTAAAGCGGGAACGGGTTACGTTTTTTATCTTTGCGCTCGGGCTTCAAATTGCGGGCTGGGGATTGGTCCAGTTCCGCGGGGATTATGGGTTCATCTGGATCATCTGGTTGATGTCTGTGGTGATTGCCACGGATGTGTTTGGGTATTTCGCGGGCCGGACCTTTGGCGGACCAAAGTTTTGGCCCAAGGTCAGCCCCAAAAAAACGTGGAGCGGGACAATCGCAGGTTGGATCACCGCAGGGATTGTCGGGTTTATCTTTACCCTGTTTACCAACGCTGGGTTTACGATTGTTTTGATTTCGATGGTGTTGAGTTTCGCCAGCCAAATGGGTGATATCGCCGAAAGCGCGTTGAAACGCCGGATGAAGATTAAGGACAGTTCGACACTGATCCCCGGTCATGGCGGGTTATTGGACCGCTTTGATGGGTTGCTTGGCGCGTCGTTGTTTATGCTTGTGGTTGCATATCTATTCAACGTGCCCGGAGTGGCCTTTTGAAGACAATCAGCATTTTGGGGGCGACGGGGTCAATCGGGCAGAGTACGATTGATTTGATTGCGCGTGATCCGTCTCGCTATGATGTTGTGGCGCTGACGGGTGGGCGCAACGTTGAGCAATTGGCCAAGGATGCCAAGGCGTTAGGGGCTGATATTGCTGTAACGTGCTATGAAGATTGCTTTGCCGATCTAAAGGCCCTGTTGGCGGGTTCGGACATTGAGGTCGCCGCAGGAAGCGACGCCGTCATTGCGGCCGCGCAGCGTCCGGCTGATTGGTGCATGTCTGCGATTGTTGGTTCTGCTGGCCTTGCGCCGGGGTGGGCGGCGTTGACGAACGGAAATACGTTGGCCTTGGCCAATAAGGAATCGCTGGTCACTGCCGGGCCGATCCTATTGGCACATGCAAAGGCGCATGGTGCCACGATCCTTCCTGTGGACAGTGAACATTCGGCGGTGTTTCAAGCGCTGGTGGGTGAAGACATGGCGAGCGTGGAGCGGGTGATTATCACCGCATCTGGCGGCGCGTTTCGCGACTGGCCATTGGAAAAGCTAGCGACAGCGACGCCAAGCGAGGCAGCGAGCCATCCGAATTGGGATATGGGGCAACGCATTACAATTGATAGCGCGTCGATGTTTAATAAGGCGATGGAACTGATTGAAACAAAAGAGTTCTTTGAGGTTTCGCCTGACAAGATCGAAGCCCTCATTCATCCCGAAAGCCTGATCCATGCGATGGTGGGGTATTGTGACGGTGGCATCATGGCCCATGTGGGGCCGCATGATATGCGCCACGCGATCGGCTATGCGCTGCACTGGCCAGATCGCGCGGATGTTCCGGTGGAGCGGTTGGATTTCGCCAAGATTGCACAGCTGAATTTCAAAGCGCCCGATTTGGCCCGGTATCCTGCGTTGCAGATTGCACAGGATGTGATGCGGGCCGGTGGCCTGACGGGCGCGGTCTTTAACGCCGCCAAAGAACAGGCGCTTGATGGCTTTATCGCCGGGGACATCGGATTTATGGACATGGCCCCTGTGGTGGCGGAAACCCTAGACAAAATGTCATCACATCCGGGGCTGCAAAATGCCAAATTTACCCTAGATGACGTCTTGAACGTCGACCAGCTTTCCCGGATTGCATCCGGTGAGATCATTTCAGCGCGGAGATAGCTTTGGATTTATCAGCCCTTTTGTCCGCCGTTGGGGATAATGTTTTCATCCTTTTGGCCTTTGTTGTTGCGTTGTCTGTGATCGTGGCGATCCATGAATACGGTCACTACATCGTTGGACGCTGGTCCGGCATTTATGCAGAGGTGTTTTCGATTGGGTTTGGCCCGGTCCTGTGGTCGCGCAAGGATAAACGCGGCACGGTTTGGCAGATCGCGGCACTGCCCTTTGGTGGATACGTAAAATTTTTGGGTGATGCGAATGCGGCCAGTGTTGGCGGGACCGCGAACGTTGAAGGCTTTACAGAGCGTCAAACGATGCTGGGGGCTCCATTGTGGGCGCGCACGTTGACGGTTTTGGCGGGGCCTGTGTTCAATTTCATTTTGGCGGTTTTGATTTTTACCGGCTATTTCATGTGGAATGGCAAAGTGTCCGAACAGCTGGTTCTGGTGGACAGTTTTGATTTACCTGCGCAACTGGTGAATGAGCTTGAGGTCGGTGATCGCATAATTGCGGTTGAGGACATCATCTTTGGTGAAGAGGGCACCAATGTCGATGATTTGCCCAATCAGCTATCCTATGATTACCGCGTGATCCGTGATGGTCAGGAAATCATCGTTCAGGGGCCGCACCCGATTGTGCCACGCGTTGACCGGCTTTCGCCACGGTCGGCTGCCGATGATGCCAAGCTGAAGGTTGGCGATGTTATTGTGAGCGTCGATGGTGCGCCGATTTATGCGTTCAACGGGCTGGTTGATGCGGTGCAAGCGGCGCAAGGCGCGCCCCTGTCGCTGACTGCGTGGCGCGATGGCGAACTGATGGAATTTACGCTGACGCCGCGCGAAACGGCAGAGCGTCAGGAAGACGGATCGTTTGAAAACAACTACCGGATTGGCATCGCTGGCACGTTCTTTTTCACGCCTGCGACGGATCGCATTGGCCCTTGGGAGGCGTTCAAATACGGTGCGGAACAGCTTTGGGTGTCCATCTCGGGATCACTTGTCGGGCTTTGGCAGGTCATTACGGGGGGGATTTCGACCTGCAACATTTCCGGCCCTGTGGCGATTGCACAGGCCAGCGGGTCGATGGCGGCGCAGGGCACGGAAAATTACGTTCTGTTCATTGGCATGTTGTCGGCGGCTGTGGGGCTATTGAACCTGTTCCCGATCCCGGTTTTGGATGGCGGGCATTTAGTGTTTTACGCCTATGAGGCCGTTGCACGGCGCAAGCCGGGAGAGCGCGCGGTGCAGTTCTTGATGTTGATAGGCGTATCGCTTGTCGGGGCGCTGATGGTGTTTGCGCTGCTCAACGATCTAATTCTTTGCCCATGAAGTCGTCACGACTTTGACATAATTGTGCCTTCTTTGCCGCCTAGGGAAGTGGGGAAGGAGACCGTCTGATGACCGTTTTGACCCACGGATACAAAGGAATGCGCGTATTGCTGATGCTGAACTGGCATCGGATGATGTATGCTTTTGCCCTTTTTGTGTCCCTTAAGGTTGGGTCTTATCTTGCGCTGATTGGGGTCGTTTAACGCCTGATCTTGGCTGGGCGATGGCCCGCTTTATCCACCTGCATCGTTTTGACATCATGATTGCGACCGGGTAACCCTTAGGTCTACGGGGATGTGAAGAACAGGCAGAAATCATGAATAATTGGACCGGCAGGGTTATGGCGCGACGCAACGGGCCCGTTGGCGTCGTTTTTGCGATGATTCTAACGCTATGTGCGGCCAGTTGGGCACCGATGGCTGCGGCGCAAAGCTTTTCCTTCAATTCCGTTCAAATCGAAGGCAATCAGCGGGTGGCTGATGGCACCATTCTGACCCAAGCGGGGATTAGTCAAGGCCAACGCATTTCGTCGTCTGAGTTAAACGCAGCCGCGCAAAACATTCAAAATTCTGGATTGTTCCAGTCTGTCAATGTCACCCCACGTGGCGGCACGTTGGTGATTGAGGTTGTAGAATTCCCAACTATCAACCGCATCAACATCGAGGGCAACCGTCAGGTGCGCGATGCAGAGCTTTTGGCGGTCGTGCGATCCCAGCCGCGCCGTGTTTACACGCCCACAATGGCCGAGGCGGATGTTGCGGCGATCACCCAAGTTTACGCATCAAAGGGCCGTATCAATGCATCTGTTGTACCTCAGATTATTCAGTTGAGCGACAATCGCGTTGATCTGGTGTTCGTCGTCGAAGAAACCGGCGTCACTGAGATTGAGCGTATTTCCTTTATCGGCAATCGCAGCTTTTCCGAACGGCGCTTGCGCGGTGTGCTTGAGACAAAGCAGGCAGGTGTGCTGCGTGCAATCATCGCGCGTGATACATTCGTGCAAGAGCGGATCGCCTTTGATCGTCGTGCGCTGACCGATTTTTACAATTCGCGCGGCTACGTTGATTTTCAGGTTCAAAACGTAGATGCGGCGCTGACGCGGGAACGCGATGCGTTTTTGCTGACTTTCAATGTTCAAGAGGGGCAAAAGTTCAACTTTGGCGCTGTGACTGTCAGTTCGGATTTACCCGGCGTTGATCCGGCAGAGTTCATGGCCGTGGTGAAGACAAAGCCGGGGGCGGTTTATTCGCCTGTCGCCCTGGAAACCGATATTGCGCGGATTGAACGGTTGGCGATCCAGCGCGGTCTGGCCTTTGTACGGGCTGATCCGCAAATCACCCGCAATGACCGTGCGTTGACATTGGATGTGGATTTCCGGCTGATCCGCGGGGAACGCATTTTTATCGAGCGGATCGATATCGCAGGCAACACCACCACGCTGGACCGGGTTGTGCGCAATCAATTCCGTGTGGTTGAGGGGGACCCGTTCAACCCACGTGAAATTCGTCAAGCCGCAGATCGCATTCGCGCTCTTGGCTTTTTTGGCAATGCAAACGTCGAAGCGCGGGAAGGGTCAAGCCCAGAGCAGATTGTTGTGGATGTAGATGTCGAAGAAGGCAACACAGGCTCACTCGGCTTTGGTGCGAACTTTAACTCTGATACGGGTGTTGGTTTGCAAGCAACGTTTCGAGAGCGTAACTTCCTTGGCCGCGGTCAGTCGTTGACGTTTCAGCTATCCACCGCTGAAAGCAACCGCCAACTGTCGTTCAATTTTGCCGAACCGCAACTGCTGGGCCGGGACCTGCGCGGCGGGTTGGAGTTTTCTTATAGCACGACGGACAATGAAAACGCGCTTTATGACACCGAGACATTTAATTTCCGACCCAGTCTTGCGTTTCCGGTGTCTGAGAATGGTCGCCTTTCGGTGTTTTACCAGCTTGAATATACAGACCTGACGGATGTGTCCGATGATGCAAGTCTCATTATCCAAGAAGAGGCGGAGCTGGGTGGTATTTGGACCAATGCGCTTGGCTATAGCTATAGTTATGACACACGTCGCACCGGGCTCAATCCGAACGCGGGTGTTTTGTTCCGCTTTGGGCAAGAGTTTGGTGTTGGTGATGCCAACTTTATTCGCACGACCGCACTGCTTGGTGCGGAGGCATTGGTGCTGAACGAAGAGGTCACACTGCGTGCAACCTTGGAAGGTGGCAGCCTGAACTATACCGGTGGGGATAGCCGCGTTACGGATCGCTTTTTCCTCAACAGCCGCCGGATGCGCGGATTTGAACCGGGTGGGATCGGTCCGCGCGATGCGGTGACGGATGATGCCCTTGGTGGTAACAAATTTGCTGTCGCCCGCCTTGAGGCTGAGTTTCCGATCGGTCTACCCGAGGAATACGGGATCACGGGTGGGGTCTTTTTTGACTACGGGTCTGTCTGGGATGTTGGCAACACGCGCGGTCAGTCTGTTCTTTATGACGATTTCACCGCGCGATCTGTTGCGGGCATCGCTTTGTTTTGGGACACGCCTTTGGGGCCCTTGCGGTTTAACTTTACCGAAGCTTTGGAAGCGGAATCCCAAGACCGCACCCAGAATTTTGATGTAACCATCTCTACCAGCTTCTAATGCGTGGCGTTGTTGCCTTCATGCTTGCAGCGGCGTGGGCTTTGGTCAGCTTGCCCGCTGTCGCGCAGGAGGCGGAGGTCAGCATTCCGGCGCCTGTTCTGGTTATTGATCCAGAGCGGGTCTACGCAGAAAGCCGTCGAGGGCAATCGGTACGGTCAGAGTTGGACGCGGCGGCGGCGGCGCTTCAGAATGAAAATGATCGCATCGTGAATGATCTGATCGCCGAAGAACAGGATCTTGCAGCGCGACGCCCGAACATGGACCCAGCCGCGTTCCGAGAAGAGGCAGACTCCTTTGATGAAAAGGCGCAGGATATTCGCCGTGCCCGGGACGCAAAAGAACGCGAGCTGACCCGCATTGCCACAGAGGCGCGCGCGCAGTTTTTTGCAGAATTGCGCCCCATCGTTGGTCAGCTTTTGATCGACAAGGGCGGGGTCGCTGTTTTGGACAGTCGGTCTGTTTATCTTGTGCTGCGGTCTGCTGATGTCACAGAGGATGTGATTGAGCGGTTGGATGCGCTGGATGCCGAAGCAGACACAGCACCCCCAGACGAATAGCGTGCTTGCCGTGGGCAGGTCGCCTTGGTAGGCATTTGAGCGACGCATTAGATCGAAAGACCCATCAATGACAACGCCCACAACCGCAGATATTCAACTGATCCAGAAAATCCTGCCGCATCGGTATCCGTTCCTATTGGTGGATAAGGTCCATTCAATTGATGGGACGTCTTCAGCCGTGGGCATCAAGAACGTGACGATGAATGAACCGCATTTTCAAGGGCATTTTCCCGGTGCGCCCATTATGCCGGGTGTCACAATCGTCGAAGCGATGGCGCAAACGGCGGGGGTTATGTGTGGCGCGTCGATGGGTCTGACTGACGGTAATTTGCTGATCTATTTTATGTCGATTGATAAGTGCAAATTCCGTCGAAAAGTCATTCCCGGTGATGTGCTAGAGATGAAATTGGAAACCTTGCGCGGAAAGCCGGGTGGTAAGGTGTGGCGGTTCAAAGGTATCGCCACCGTCGAGGGTGAGATGGCCGCAGAAGCGGAATTCGCCGCGATGATGGACCAACAAACCTGATGGCGGGCATTCACCCCAGCGCTGTGATCGAAGCCGGGGCGGTTGTTCCTGAAAGCTGTCGCGTCGGTCCGTTTTGCGTCATTGGCGCAGACGTCGTTCTGGGAGAGAATGTAGAGCTGAAATCCCATGTGGTTATTGCGGGCGATACCCATATCGGCGAAGGGACGGTTGTGTTTCCGTTTTCGGTGCTTGGCGAAGTCCCGCAGGACCTAAAATATGGCGGTGAGAAAGCGGTGCTGCGCATCGGTGCGCGCAACACGATCCGCGAACATGTGACAATGAATATCGGCACCGCAGGTGGCGGCGGTGAGACGCGCGTTGGTAGTGATGGGTTGTTTATGGCGGGTTGCCATGTGGCCCATGATGCCCGGATCGGGGATCGGGTGATCCTTGTGAATTCCGTAGCTTTGGCAGGTCATTGTGTTCTGGAAGACGACGTCATTGTCGGCGGGTTAAGTGGCGTGCATCAATGGGTGCGCATCGGGCGCGGGGCCATTATCGGTGCCTTGTCCATGGTGACACATGACGTCATCCCGCACGGTTTGGTGATGGGACCACGTGGCGAATTGGATGGTCTGAACCTAGTCGGTCTAAAGCGCAAAGGCGTGCCGAGATCCGATATCACGGCGCTGCGGGCCGCGTTCTTGGCGTTGAAAGACGGGGACGGCACGGTGCAGGAACGCGCCAAACGGTTGGCCGAAGAGTTAGACAGCGACTATGTGCGCCAAATGGTTGATTTCGTACTGGGCGAAAGCGACCGTGGCCTGCTGACACCGCGCTGATGCTGGCTCTGATCGCAGGGACGGGTGCGTTGCCGTTTGTGTTGTTCCGGCATTTGTCCAAGGTTGGCACACCGCCGATTGTCTGTGCGATGGAGGGGTTTGAGCCTGAGATCGCGCCTCAGATCACTTTTCGGCTGGAGCATTTGGGCAGCTTTCTTGCAGCGCTCAAGACGACTGGTACGACCCAGATTTGTATGGCGGGGGCGGTAACACGCCCTGACATTGACCCGACTGAAATTGATGCGGCGACCCTGCCGCTGATCCCGAAACTGCAGGCGGCCATTGCCAAAGGCGACGATGGAGCCCTGCGCGGCATCATTCAGCTGTTCGAAGACGAAGGCTTTACCGTTATTGGCGCGGCAGAATTGATGCCAGAACTGTTGCCGCCCACGGGCGTGCTGACACAGGCTTGGCCGGATGACAGCCACAAATCGGATGCCAAGGTCGGAGATGCCACGCTGCAAGAGATGGGTGCCGCCGACATTGGGCAGGCTTGCATCATCAAAGGCGGTCAGGTGATCGCCCGCGAGGGACCTGCGGGCACCGATGCCATGCTCGCCCCGTTTATGCGCCCTGTGACGCCGGGGGGCGAGCGGAGCGTTTGGCCGTTGGACATCGGATCTGGTCTCATCTCTGGTGCGGCGGATTGGTTGACGGGGGATACGCAAAATGCCCGCGGTGCAATTTTATTCAAAGCGCCCAAACCGGGCCAAGATCGTCGCGCGGATTTGCCCGTCATCGGACCACACACCGCAGAGCGCGCTGTTGCCGCAGGCGTTGCGGGGATCATTATCGAAGAGGGTGGCGTTATGGTTCTGGACCTGCCTCAGGTGCGGCGCATTCTGGATGCGGCGGGCGCATTCCTTTGGGTGCGTCAATGGGACTAAAGGCGTTTGTCATTGCCGGGGAGCCTTCTGGTGATAAGCTAGGCGGCGCATTAATGTCGGGCCTTAAGTCACTGACAAATATATCGTTTGACGGTGTTGGTGGTCCCTTGATGCAGGCGCAAGGTTTGACGTCACGCTTTGACATGGATGAATTATCTGTGATGGGGCTGGCAGAGATTTTGCCGAAATATCGCGCGCTCAAGGCGCGGATCAATCAGACTGCGCAGGCAGTGATTGATACCCAGCCGGACGTGTTGATCACCATTGATAGCCCGGATTTTTGTCTGCGTGTGGCGAAGTTGGTCAAAGCTGCATCAAACATCAAGACGATCCACTATGTGGCCCCGACCGTTTGGGCGTGGCGTGCGGGGCGTGCGGAAAAGATGGCAGCACATATTGATCATGTGCTGGCCTTGTTCCCGTTTGAGCCGCCTTTGATGCAGGCCGCTGGCATGTGCTGTGATTTCGTTGGGCATCCCGTTGTTGCGGAACCTGTGGCCAGCGATGCAGAGGCAAAAGCGTTTCGTGCGTTCCATCGGATTGATGGGCCGATGATCCTCGCCCTGCCGGGGTCGCGCAAAGGGGAGGTGTCGCGATTGTCCGCGCGCTTTGGTGCCGCCCTTAACGCGGTGGCAGAACAGCATCCGGGCTTGCGCGTTGTCGTGCCCTGTGCGGCGCCGGTTTATGAGATGGTGCAGACGCTGTCAGCAAACTGGCCGGGGAATCCGGTGTTGATCGCGCCCGGTGATCCGCAAAAGGCGGCAGCGTTTCGCGCAGCGAACGTCGCGCTTGCCGCGTCGGGGACTGTGTCATTGGAACTGGCAGCCTCTGCCACGCCGATGGTGATTGCCCATGATATGGCATGGTTGTCGCGCCAGATCATTGGGCGGATGTTAAAGGTCGATTCAGTCACGCTTGTGAACCTTGTTGCGGAAAGCCGGACAGTGCCGGAATTTATTGGGGCGAACTGCGTGCCCAGTGATATCGCCAAGGGTCTGTTGCAGGTGTTGGACGACCGTAGCGCGCAGGATGAGGCGATGGCGCTGACGATGCAGCGTCTGGGTCGCGGTGGTGAGGATCCGGGCTTGCGGGCTGCGCGCGCTGTCTTAGCGGCGCTTTGAATTGAGGATCAGCAGACCAATCGCAAGCAAGGCAAAGCCTGCGTAGGCCTGCGGTTTCAGTGTTTCACCCAGCACAACAGCGCCCAATATGATCGCAACAGGTGCCACCAATAGCGTGCACAGCATCAGGTTGCCACTGCCCGCCATTGCCATAACCCGGTAGTAGAGGAGGTAGGCAAAAGCCGTTGCAATCACAGCATAATAACCAATCGCGCCCCATGTGCGCATTTGAAGATCAAAGGTAAATGGCCCGTCGATCAGATAGGCCATTGGCACCATGATTAGCGTCGAGGCGGTGACCATGCCTGCGGCGGCGACCTGTGGTGTCAAACCCGTCAGTCGTTTGCGCCCCCAAACGCTGGCCAAAGCATAGCTGAGCGTGCCACCCAGCACTGCAAGCTGGCCCCAGGATCGCAGATCAAACTGCGCCAGCGATGACAGGCCAATGGCGGTGGCGACGCCTAGAAATCCGATGATGACGCCGATCAGACGCCGCGCCGTCAGGCGTTCGTCCTCGAAAAACACCGCAACAACCAGCACGCCAAAGACGGCGGTAGAGGCATTCAGGATCGAGGTCAGCCCGGTTTCAATATGCAACTGTCCCCACGCCATGAGGGAGAATGGAATGACGTTGTTCAGCACACCCATGCCCAGAAAGCCGAACCAGACTTTCGAGTCCTTTGGCACGGGCAAGCGGCGGATCAAAACATAGGCCCACAGGATCAGCATAGCCCAGCCAACGCGGTGGGCCACGGTAGTGAGCGGAGGGAGTTCGTCCAAAGCGATACGGATCGACAGGAACGACGCGCCCCAGATCAGCGAAAGCAAGATCAACTCGCCCCAAGCACGCGGCGAGATCGTTTTTTGTAGCGGTACTGTTGTCATGTGGAGAGATGACAACGACGGGTGATCAGGAACAACCCGGAAAATGCGAAAAGGCCCTGCGGATTTTCACGCAGGGCCTTTAGCCGATATTAGGAGTGTTTGTCTTTAGAACGAGTAGCCAACCCGAATTCCAAACGCGACGACGTCGTTATCCGTAAACCGCGAAGCCGGGGTGCCTCCGGGTGCGGCAAAAGCATCGCCGAGCTGGACATAGCGGATCCCACCGCCAATAGTGATGTTGTCATCGACTTTGTACTCACCACCAAGGGCGATAGATCTGTTGCCATTCGTTGGTGACAACGGTGAAACAAGATCATCGTCGCCTTCTGAGTCAAAGCCTATGCTGATTGAGCCTGAAAACGCGTCGTTAAAGCGACGACCAACGCCAAGAGAGTATGACACGCCTGTGTCGATGTCTGTCAAAGACTGACCACCACCGGCCACAAAACCGGCAGGAGCAACGATGACATCTTCGTATTTGGCCCAGCGGATTTGACCAAAGAGAAGTGTGTCAGCAGCAATACCTGTTTGGAAATCCAAGTTGATGGCTTCTGGTGTTGTCACAGCCGTCGGCAGGGAAGGTGCCCCAAGTTCGAGGGTGTCAAATTCGTAATCGATTGCAGAGTGGTAAGTCAGTGCCACGCGCAATGCAATTTCAGGACGCTCATATGCGCCCCCGATGGAATATCCAAATTCCGTCTCTTCTTCGAGAACGACATTGTAGCCGTCCAACCCGACTTGAGCAAACGCCGCACCTGCAAGAGTAATCTCGGCGTCAATAGTTTCCGCGCGGATACCGGCATGCACGCTAAAGTTATTGTCGATCTTATAGCGGCCAAGAGCTGTGATTGCGCTTGAGTTGAGTTCAGCTGCAGTGCCGCCGAGCAGAACAGAGCTTCCGACGGGGTATTCGATGTCCGCGCCGTATGGTTCGTCAAATATGAGCGCAATTGAGAACTGTTCATTGATGTCTGTCTTATAGCCAAGGCTGATTTGGTTAAAATCACCACCAACATTTCCTGTGCCATTGCCACCTGCTGCCAAGTCGGCGCCGGTAATGCTTGGGCTGACATTACCAAAGCTTAATTCGGCATAGTCGCCGTCTTCAAAGATGATACCAATGTTCTGATTGGACCTGTCTAGGCCCACCGCGAAAGCTGAGGTGGTTGTTAGCAATAGCGCTATGCCACCTGTAATTACGTTTTGCATGTCTCCGTCCCCGTCATGAATCTTTATGATGACGCAAACGTTAGGCGGCGTTTTGCTTTTCGGTCAATTCTTTACGCGGCGTTACGATGTTTTGACGCTACGACAGTGGCTGAAATACACGTCAGCGTTTCTGACCATAAACGATGTTGAGGTAGTTCGCGCCAAAGATCAAAGCCGCCCCAGCAAAGATCAACAGGCTTAAGGGTTCAGTGTAAAAGGCCATTCCGATGAACGCCATCACGGGCAAGCGAAAGAAATCAAGCGGCATCACAACGCTTGCCGGGGCGAGGGAGAGCGCGGTGGTCAGGCAGAAATGGGCCAGTAAACCAGCACATCCGATGATGAACACCAACGGCACGGATGTGGCAGAGGGAAGGTTGAAATCGCTGAACAGCAGAATGCAGATACCACCAAAGACGGCTTGCATGACGGTCAGGTACAGCATGATCGTGGTGATCGACTGATCGCTTGTCAGTTTACGTGTAAAGATGGCCGATAAGGCAAAGCCAATCGCGGCAAAGGCGGCGGTAAAGATGCCCGCGCTGATCGGGCCCGCGCCCGGTTGCGCAACAAGCAAGACACCGATGAAACCAAGGCCGGCTGCAATCGCGCCAATGCGAGTGATCCGCTCTCCGATCAGGAGCGGTGAAAGCAGGAGCACCCAAATCGGTGAGGTGAATTCAATGGCGATCAATTGCGCCAGTGGGATCAGCGGCAGGGCGTAGAACCACATGTTTTGCCCAAAGAAATGGCAAATGTTGCGGATGAAGTGGAGCGGGATACGGTCGGTTTTAACGCGGGCGAGTTTGCCCGTGGCCGCGCCAAGGCTGACGACGATTACAATCCCGATCAGGCTGCGAAAGAACATGATTTCGAACGTGTCAAGATCAACGCTGACCTCACGTCCCGCAATTGCCATGGCGGTAAAGGACGCGATGGCCCCAAGCATCCAAAGCGTTGCGATAAACATATCGCGCGGTGCCGCAGATTGCGCCATGGTGATCCTCCCGCGATGGGTTATGGTTGTCAAAACGCAGAAAGGAAAGCGGCGGATGCGATGGATTTTGATGTGGGTGTGCAGCGTGCAGATGGTTGTGGCGCAAGATATCGGCGCGACGGCGCAATCGCTATATTCAAAGATGCCCGGCGTTGAGATCGTCGATCAGATCACGGGGGAGTGTGGGGCAACGGCGGCGGTGAACCAGCGGGTTGCTTATTGTACCTCTGCCAATACGATTTTTGTAGCGCGGGGCGTTTTGGACGATCCGTCGATTGGGTACGAGTTGGCACATCAGTTTGGGCATGCGATTTTTGTTCAGCATGGCGTGGCGGATGTGGCGTTGGCGGCCATTCGGGCCAACCGGCCGAAAGAGGCGTTTTTGCGCGGCCAAGTGTCCCGTCAGATCGACTGTTTGGCAGGTGTGATTTATACGCGCGCTGGGTTTTCGCAGGCGGAGCTGGTCGATTGGTTTAAGGATGAACCCTTTATCGGCGCGCATTGGGGGCGCAACCCGCTGCGGGTTGGGCCACGTGCGAGCATCGGGTTGGCCGCGCGCAATGAATGGTTTGTCAAAGGGCAAATGGGTGCAGAGCCGAGCGTTTGCGCGGTTCCCGAATTGCCGATTGAGCTGCTGGTTGAGCCGTTTGGCGGTTAATCCGCGCGGGTGCAGCACCCCGTCAAAAGGATCGGCGTTTCGCCGCGCTGGGTCAGGACCTGCGCCTCGTGCGTCTGCCCCTCACAAATTCGGTCGTGCAGGATGACGATGGCGCTGTCGCGCGGTCCGACCAGCGTCATGGCCAACGGCCAATCGCGCCCTTCGGCTGCGGATTTTTGCGGGATGCCGAGGTCGGATTGGCGATCCAGATAGGCGAATGTGGCGGCATCCTCGCTGATTTCTAACGACCAGTTTGGATCATTGCCCAGGCAGCTAAATACCTGCGCCTGAGCGACATGAGGAAAAGCGCATAAGGCAATGATATAACGCCTTATTCCCATTCAATCGTACCCGGTGGTTTACTGGTGATGTCATAGGTCACGCGATTGATCCCTTGGACCTCATTAATGATCCGCGTTGCGGTTTCGCCAAGAAATTCGTGGCTGAACGGATAATAATCCGCCGTCATTCCATCGACAGAGGTCACAGCGCGCAGCGCGCAAGCAAAATCATAGGTCCGCCCGTCGCCCATCACGCCAACGGTCCGCACAGGCAGGATTGCCACGAAAGCTTGCCAAATCTCATCATACAGCCCGTGCTTGCGGATTTGGTCGATATAGACGGCGTCGGCTTTGCGCAGGATTTCGAGCTTTTCGCGGGTAATTTCACCGGGGCAGCGAATGGCGAGGCCGGGGCCGGGGAACGGGTGACGCCCGATGAACGACGTGGGCAGGCCCAGTTCGACGCCCAGCGCGCGCACTTCGTCTTTGAACAATTCGCGCAAAGGTTCGACTAGTTTCAGGCCCATCTTTTCGGGTAGGCCACCGACGTTGTGATGGCTTTTGATCGTCACAGACGGGCCGCCGCTAAAGCTGACGCTTTCGATCACGTCGGGGTATAGCGTGCCTTGGGCCAGAAATTCAGCGCCCTCGATGTCGTTGGCATATTTCTGGAATACGTCGATGAACAGGCCGCCGATGATCTTCCTCTTGGTTTCAGGGTCGCTGACGCCCTCAAGCTTGCCCAAGAATAGTTCGGATTCGTCGGCGTGGATCAGGTTGAGGTTATAGTTGTCCCGGAACATCGCGGCAACTTGCGCGCCTTCGTCCAAGCGCAGCAGGCCGTGATCGACGAACACACAAGTCAGTTGTTCGCCAATCGCCTCGTGCAGCAAAACTGCGGTAACTGAACTATCAACACCGCCGGATAGCGCGCAGATGACTTTTTTGTCGCCGACTTGGGCGCGGATCGCTTCAATCGCTTTTTCGCGGTAGGCGCCCATCGTCCAATCGCCGCTAAACCCGGCGAGGCGCACAAAGTTTTCATATAGCTTTGCGCCGTTGGGCGTGTGGTGCACCTCTGGATGGAATTGCACGGCGTAGAAATTGCGCGTGGTGTCGGCGGTGATGGCAAAGGGTGCATTGGGGGAGGTTCCATAAACCTCAAACCCCGGCGCGATTTCTGAGACATGATCGCCATGGCTCATCCAGACTTGTTCTTTGTCGTCCTTGAACCAACCGTCCAGCAAGGGGAGCTTGCCCTGCGGTGTCACATAGGCGCGGCCAAATTCGGCGGTACCGTGCCCGCTATCAACCTTGCCGCCAAGCTGGGTCATCATCGTTTGCTGGCCATAACAAATGCCAAGCACGGGCAGGCCCATGTTCCACAGGCTGTCTGGTGCGCGCGGCGATCCTTCGCGGGTCACACTGTCAGGTCCACCCGATAGGATCACTGCCTTGGGCGCAAATTCAGTAAGAAAGGCGTCTGTGACCATCTGATAAGGGTGGATTTCGCAGTAAACGTTCAGCTCACGCAATCGGCGGGCGATCAGCTGGGTGACTTGGCTGCCAAAGTCGATGATCAGCAGGCGTTCGTTTGTTTGGTGTTCCATGCGGTCAGTTACGCGAGGTGTCCAAGGGGGTGCAAGAGGGCGGGTCGCAAATTTCGCGCCTTACCGGGCAAAAGTCGCAGGCGGGCAGGACGTGCGAACGCGGATTTGGCGCGCAATGTCGCTTTTGCACGTCAGGGGGCGTTTGCTGTGCGGTGTTAGCGCCCGTTGCTGAGGTATTGGAACGTCACAAGCGATAAGGAGCGGTATTGTGACAGAAGCAGCAGCAAGACCCGGACGTCGTGCCCGCGGCGGAGGTGGCGCAGCCCGCCGTGCAGAGCGGACAGCTGTCAGCGTTGAAACCGCCAAGTATATTGAACGCAATATCCCCAATTATGAGGTTTTGACCGAAGAGGCCCTACAAACGATTGAGGCGAACGCCGAAACCGTGCTGGCTGAGATTGGTGTAAACTTTCCCGAAAACCCCGGCGCGTTGGCCCGTTGGAAAGACGCAGGTGCAGAGATCGAAGGCGACCGCGTTCGCATTCCGCGTGGTTTGGCCCGCAAACTGTGCAGCACCGCGCCCAGCCGTTTCACCCAACACGCCCGCAATCCTGAACGCAATGTTGAGATTGGCGGCAATAGCCTTGTCCTTGCCCCCGTTTATGGTCCGCCTTTTGTGCGCGATGCCGAAGGAGGCCGCCGTTATGCAACAATGGCGGATTTCGAAAAGTTTGTGAAGCTGGGCTATATGTCCAAGTGGCTGCATCATTCGGGCGGCACGGTTTGTGAGCCGACAGATGTGCCTGTGAACAAGCGTCACCTCGATATGCTTCTCGCCCATATGGTCTATAGCGATAAGCCGTTTATGGGATCGGTGACCGAACCAAGCCGCGCGCAGGATAGCGTGGACATGTGCGAGATTTTGTTCGGTAAGGAGTTCGTGCAGGACCACACGGTGATGACGTCGCTGATCAACATCAACTCTCCGCTGACGTTTGATAACATCATGATGGGCGCGCTAGAGGTTTTCGCTGAAAATAACCAAGCCAGCATCATCAGCCCGTTCATCGTCGGTGGTGCTATGGCGCCTGTGTCTGTGGCGGGAACGTTGACGCAAGTGCTGGCCGAAGTTTTGGCAGGCGTTGCCTATTCCCAATTGGTGCGTCCCGGTGCACCTGTGATCATGGGCACTTTCGTGACCTCGATCGACATGAATTCCGGCGCGCCGACCTTTGGCACGCCAGAGGCTAGCCATATCACCTATGGGGCAGGGCAGTTGGCCCGCCGTCTTGGGCTGCCTTATCGCAGTGCTGGGTCTTTTACCGGGTCAAAATTGCCGGATGCACAGGCGGCCTATGAGACCGCCAACAGCCTAAACATGGGATTGCTGTCCGGCGTGAACTTTATGCTGCACGCCTGCGGCTGGTTGGAAGGCGGGCTTGTGTCCAGCTTTGAAAAGTTCGTGATGGACGCCGACCAGTTGGGCGCTTTGCACCATTTCGCCAAAGGTGTGGCCATGGATGAAAACGCCCAAGCGATGGGTGCCATCGCAGAGGTGGGGCCGGGGGGGCATTACCTTGGCTGTGAGCACACGCAGGCGAACTTTAAGGATGCGTTCTGGCGATCTGATTTATTGGATTACAAGCCATTTGAAACTTGGGACGAAGAAGGTGCCAACGACACTCAAGCGCTGGCGACGGCACGGGTTGAAAAGATGATCGAAACCTATCGCCAACCCATTTTGGACCCGCGCATTGAGTCCGCGTTGCGTGCTTACGTTGCGGACAAAAAGGCGTCGATGCCGGATAGTTTCACCTAAGACTATTCGACAAGCTCTGTCTTCAAAGACCGGACTTCGATCATGATCGCGGTGAGCGTTTGAATGTGATCGGCGATGGAATAATGCGCATCCTTGTCCAACCGGCGCGCGTTTAACCCGGCTTCGTGATCCAAGAGTTTCAGAACGATCTCTGCGGATCGCGGTAGGATTTCGAGGCCCAAGATTTGGCGCAATTCTATATCTCGTCGATAGTCGTCGACGCCAAACCGGGCGGCGCGCACGAGGATGCGGGGACGGGACAGTTGCCTGATGAGGCTGTGGATATCTAGCATTGAAAAGGTTCCTGCGGTTCTGATTCGTGTCTGAGATCAGCAAGGTGACACAGCCAGCGTGAGTGTTGCCGGATTGTGGATAGTTCCGCACGCCAAACTCAGAATTGGTTAATATGTCTGACCAATGATGGTAACCGAAACGTTAACATTAAGACTCTGGTAACAACACACGCCTAAGTTGTTGTAGGGCCGGTTGGCGCAGTTTTGACAGAGTTTTGCTGTTACAAATGGGGATATGGTATGACGCTACATACGACATTGGGGTTAAGGACACGTCAAACGTTCTCTTGGGTTCCAGCCGACGCTGTCCATTACATCGAACATACAGTCTTGGGCCGCTCGATCCGTGCGATTGCACGTGACAATAATTGTCATGCCTCAACCATTTTGCGCCGGGTGCGTCGACTTGAAAATCGACGGGATTGTCCGTTGGTTGATGCCGCCCTCAAGGCGCTGACCCCGCAACTTTCGCACACAACACACACAGTAAAGGGTGATATGATGACCACACACATACGCATGTCCCAGAATGACAATTTTGACATTGGGCCGACACAAGCGCGCATGGACCGCGAGGCATTGCACGCCCTGCGCCGGCTTTGCGAAACCGGTGCCGTTATGGCCGTTGCATGGGATATGGAAACCGCCGTGATCGTTCGCGAAGACAGCGATGGCGGATCACTGCGCACAGCCAATGTTGAGCGGGAGATCGCCCAAGCACTGGCATTGAACGAGTGGATCGCCTCCAAAACACCGGATGCGCGGGTGGCCCGTTACCGGATCACAACCGCAGGACGCGCCGCATTCAGAGAATTGATGGCCCAGCAGGAAAACCGCGCGCAAGGGTTGGCGCCGGGTGTTGAGGATGGGTTTCAGGGGGCAGGTGATGCGTTTGGCGACCCTGATTCCGCGACGGGATCGCGATATTTGTCGGCAGAAAGCCCGATTGTTGGTCTTGCCCGGCGTAAGGATCGCGACGGTCAACCGTTTTTAAGCCGGGACATGGTCAATGCAGGGGAACGTTTGCGTCAAGACTTTGAGCTGTCCCAAGTCGTCATTGCGGCCCCCGATGGGTGGGAAGAGGCGGCCAAAGCGGGCTATGCTGAACTGCCGCAAGCTGCACAGTCGGCGCGGGATCGTGTCAGTGCAGCCCTTGCAGAGCTTGGCCCTGGTTTGATGGATGTTGCAATGCGCTGCTGCTGCCTGTTGCAAGGGTTGGAAGCAACAGAAAAGGTGATGGGCTGGTCCGCGCGATCTGGCAAGATCGTGCTGCGCATCGCGATGATCCGCTTGATCCGGCATTATGAAAAGACCGAAGGCAAATTTGCACCATTGATCGGCTAATCAAACGGCTTGCACCTCGCGCATAGCCATAGGGCGCGACTTGCAGTTGTTGTGGTGGGGGAAACGTCCTACATAAGGCCCAACCAGCCCCAAGAGGACGCCCCATGCGCGATCTGAAAATCCCGGCCCAACGCCATCCAGAAAAGCAAAAGCGCGCGGATGCGGCGCAGCCAAAGAAGCCCGATTGGATTAGGGTCAAGGCCCCGACGTCCGAAGGTTACAAGCAGACCCGCGACATCATGCGCGAAAACAAGCTTGTGACCGTCTGCGAAGAGGCGGGCTGCCCCAATGTCGGCGAATGCTGGAGCCAAGGCCACGCCACGATGATGATCATGGGCGAGGTCTGCACCCGCGCTTGCACATTCTGCAATATCGCAACCGGTAAGCCGCCCGAGGATTTGGACGTGTTCGAACCGGGCCGCGTAGCGGATGCTGTCAAAAAGCTCGGCCTCAATCACGTCGTTATCACCAGCGTGGATCGCGATGATATCGAAGACGGCGGTGCGGCCCATTTCGCGCAGACCATCCGCGCCATTCGCAAGCAATCCCCCGGCACCACGATCGAAATTTTGACGCCAGATTTTATTCGCTGTGATCCCAAAGTCTTAGAAATCGTTGTCGAAGCCCGCCCAGATGTGTTTAACCACAACCTCGAAACCGTTCCGGGGCTGTACCCAGAGGTGCGGCCGGGCGCGCGCTATTTCCATTCCTTACGTCTGTTGCAGCGGGTCAAGGAACTTGATCCGTCGATGTTCACAAAGTCAGGCATCATGGTCGGCCTTGGCGAAGATCGCCAAGCGGTCGTTCAGGTCATGGAAGACATGCGCGCGGCGGACATTGATTTTCTGACCATTGGCCAATACCTGCAACCGACGCCAAAGCATCACGCCGTTGATCGGTTTGTCACGCCTGAAGAATTTGCTTCTTATGAAAAAGCCGCGTTCGGAAAAGGGTTCTTGATGGTCTCTGCCACGCCACTGACACGGTCAAGCTATCACGCAGGCGACGATTTCGCTCGTTTGCGCATGGCCCGTGAAAAGGCGTTGGGGCGATCCTAGAACCGTCGGCGCGGGTTGCCATTGGGCGTCAGCCATTCCGGCCATCCAAATAGCAGCTCGTACCCATAAAGTGCCAGACAAATGGCCGCGATGGCCAAGCCCAGCTTGACCCGTGCCGCGCTTGGCGGGTTTTGCAGCAACCGTTTCGCCCGCAAGAGCCAGATCGGGTTCATTGGTCCGTGAACCTGACTGTGCCGATATAGGGCAGGTTGCGGTTTCGTTGCGCATAATCGATGCCATAGCCGACGACAAATTCGTCCGGAATTTCAAAACCGATCCAATCGGCCTTATAATCGACCTCGCGTCGGGCGGGTTTGTCGAGCAGGGCAATTGATTTCAGCCGAGCAGGGGATTTTGTTTTTAGATAATCGGTGACATGGGCCAATGTGTGGCCTGTGTCGATGATGTCTTCAACAACAAGTACGTCGCGTCCTTCGATGGCGCCACGCAGGTCTTTGAAAATACGCACCTCACGGCTGCTTTCCATCGCGTCGCCGTATGACGACGCCTCTAGGAAATCGACCTCGACAGGTAAATCGAGCTCGCGCACCAGATCGGCGATAAACACAAAGGACCCGCGCAAGAGGCCGACAACTACCAGTTTGGAGGTGCCTTCAAATTCTTTGTGGATGTCATGGGACAATTCTTCGATCCGGGCCGCGATGGATTTGGCGCTGATCATTTCGTCGATCACGTATTTTTGCTGCGACATTTTTGGGCTGCTCGGCTCTTTTGGTTGCAATTTGGTGATTAGTTTACGACATCGGTGGTGGAAAGCCACCGAAGAAAGACGCGAATGCCCGCCCACCACGAAACGAAGTTTCTGCCCTATACCGCCCAACAGATGTATGACCTTGTGGCGGATGTGGGATCGTATCCGCAGTTTTTACCTTGGACGGCCGCTGCGCGGATCAATTCGACCACAGACATGGGCGACCACCAAGAGATGTTGGCGGACCTTGTGATTTCTTTCAAAGTGTTTCGGGAAAGGTTTGGCAGTCGGGTGTTGTTGTGGCCGGAGCTAAAACAGATCGACACCTCATACCTTGATGGCCCGTTCAAGCACATGGAAAGCCGTTGGCAATTCAGGGACGTCGAAGGCGGCAGCGAAGTGGACTTTCAGGTCGATTTTGAGTTTCGCAATCCGCTGCTGCAGGGGGCGGCTGGCATGTTCTTTAACGAAGCGATGCAGCGGGTTGTCCGCGCGTTTGAACGCCGCGCGACAGAGCTGCATGGAAGCTAATGAAAAAGCCGCCCGCGTGAACGGACGGCTTTGATTTTCGTATCAATCAAATTTAGCTGGTGATGTCGTAAGCCCGCTCACCGTGGACCGAGATATCAAGCCCTGCTTCTTCGGTTTCTTGGTTCACCCGCAGTTGGGTGAAGGCCTTACAAATCAGAATGATCACAGTGGTCACAACGATTGTGTAGATACCAACAATCGCGAGCGACGCCAGCTGCGCTGTCCAATCGCCCTTACCAAAGACTGCGATCATGATCGTCCCAAAGATACCACCAACACCGTGAACGGCAAAGACGTCCAGCGTGTCGTCAATACGCATCTTGTTGCGGATCAGGTTCACCGCCTCTTGGCATAGGATACCTGCGATGCCGCCGATGATCAGCGCCTCAACCGGGCCAACAAATCCAGATGCAGGCGTGATAGAGGCAAGACCAGCAATGGTGCCCGTGACAAGGCCGACAAGGCTGGCTTTACCAAACTTGATCCGTTCCCAAAGCGCCCACGTCAGCGAGGCAGCAGCGGCTGATAGGTGTGTCACCGTCAGCGCCTTGGCGGCACCCGCATCTGCGGCGAGCTGTGAGCCGCCGTTAAAGCCGAACCAACCAACCCAAAGCAGGGCCGCGCCGATCATGACCATGCCAGGGTTGTGGGGTGGTTTGCTGTCCACCGTCCGCGCACCAAGGAAGACGGCTAGAACAAGCGCTGCAAGACCCGCAGTTTCGTGAACCACGATGCCACCGGCAAAGTCGGACACAGCCTCTGGGAACAACATGCCGTTGGCCAACATGCCACCACCCCAAACCCAATGCACAACAGGCGCATAGCAGATCAGCATCCACAGGCTGGAAAAGAGCAAGACAAAGGCAAACCCAATGCGTTCCACATAGGCCCCAACGATCAAGGCTGGCGTGATGATGGCAAAGGTCATTTGGAAGGCAAAGAATAAAATCTCTGGGAGTGTTCCGCTCAGGCTTTCGTCGGTGACGCCGTTCAGGAAGGCTTTATCCAAACCGCCCCAAAGCCCGCTTTCGCCGGGGCCAAAGGCGATCGAATACCCACAAACGAACCAAAGGACGCTCATTAAACAAGCAATGGCATAGCATTGCATAAATACGCTAAGCACATTGCGGCTGCGGACAAGCCCACCATAAAACAGAGCAAGCCCCGGCAATGTCATCAAAAGAACTAACGCCGTGGCCACAATGATCCACGCGGTATCTGCACCGTTCATAGGAAATCCCCCTCCCAAATTTTTATTCGTCCGGGGATGAAGCGGCTTTTAGTCGCAAACAAAAGAGGCAAATCGCGTTGGTCTGCGATTAATTTATGTGCGCATGTTGTATGGTTGTCGGTAAGGCGCGAAAATATGCAGGATGATCAAAAATTAGTCACATTGCGAACGAGCAGATCAAGCGCATGATCTACCGTGGCCGCACGAACCCGCTTGCGGCCAATTGCGCCAAATTCCTGTGTCTCGGTAAAGCTGTGCGTCGCTGTCGCGATGCCAAAACAGACGCGACCCTCTGGCTTGAACTCCGACCCGCCCGGACCTGCGATACCTGTCACCGACACGGCGATTTGCGCATTTGATTTTGACAATGCACCCTGCGCCATTTCGCGCGCAACGTGTTCCGACACGGCGCCGTGCGCGTCTAGCGTGGCGGGGGTAACGTCCAACATCTCGACCTTGGCGGCATTGGTATAGGTAACAAAGCCCCGGTCAAATATCGCCGATGATCCGGGCACATCTGTAATGGCGCCCGCGATCAATCCCGCTGTGCAGCTTTCTACGGTGGCGATCATGACGCCCTTAGCCGATGCGATCTCCAGCAACCTTTGCGCCGTCACATCAAGACCCCATGCGCAAGTGCCGCCAATGCGATGACCCCGATGGCGGCAAAGATACCGGCGATGACGTCGTCCAACATGACCCCCATCGCATCGTCCCGTTTATCGGCCCAACCCACCAGCCAAGGCTTGGTGATGTCGAAAAGACGGAACAGCGCAAAGGCCGCGATCCAACCGGGCCAAAGCGCGAAAAGTTCAACCTGCATCATGCTTGCGCCGTAGACGACTGGCAGCAGAGCGATCCAGATCCCGACAACTTCATCAATCACAATCTCTGACGGGTCGTGATCGGCCGCGCCGCGCGTCATGTCCGTTGTGGCCCAAAGTCCGGCTGCAAAAGCGATGATGGTGCAGATGAGCAGCCCCAGCCAACCAGAACACAATGCGATGGGATAGGCTACGATCAGACCGGCCAGCGATCCCCAAGTGCCGGGTGCCGGTTTAAGGTAGCCACTATAAAGAAACGTCGCGATGATCCGGCTCATGCGCTGACCAACGTCACGGTCGCAAGGCTCGCAATCCCTTCGCCGCGCCCGGTAAAACCAAGCGTTTCAGATGTCGTCGCTTTGACGCTGATGCGGTCGGCGGGCAGGCCCATGATATCTGCCAATGCGTCCTTCATCGCGCCCTGATGTGGCCCAATCTTAGGAAACTCGCAAATCAAGGTGCAATCGACGTTTGAAACCTTCAAGCCATGCGCGCCCGCTAAGGCAACCGCATGGCGCAAAAAGATATGGCTCTCAGCGCCTTTCCACTGTGGATCAGAAGGTGGGAAATGCTGCCCGATGTCACCTTGCCCCAAGGCGCCATAAATCGCATCGGTGACCGCGTGCATGCCCACATCAGCGTCTGAATGACCAACCAGAGCATGATTATGCGCCACCTTAACCCCGCAAAGCCACACGTGATCGCCGGGCCCGAATTTATGAACGTCAAAACCGTTGCCAAGGCGAATATCCATCGCGGACCTCATGATTTGTTCAGCCCGCGCGTGATCGCCGGGCGAGGTGATTTTGATGTTGTCTTCATGCCCTTGCACAATCGCCACGTCCAGCCCGGCATCGCGGGCCACTTGCACATCATCTGCGGCGGGCGTGTCGCGGTTGGCGTGGGCGGCGAGAATGGCGTCGAAATGAAAGCCTTGCGGTGTTTGGGCACGATACAGGCCATCGCGGTCTTGCACACCTGTCACAAGGTCGCCTTTGCCGGTCCAAAGTGCGTCGGTCACGGGCAGGGCAGGTGCTGCGCCCTTATGTGTTTGAAGGGCATCTTTCACGGCTTGGACAACCTCCGCCGGGACCAAAGGGCGTGCGCCGTCGTGGATCAAAACATGCTGCGGCGCGTGCGTTTGCAACGCCTCAAGCCCGGCCCGCACTGACGCGTCGCGCGTCGCGCCCCCGTGGACGATAATGTCTGGTGTGAGTTCTGTCGTCGCAAGCAGGTCCTGATCATCTGGATGGATCACGATGGCGACAATGTCGCAATGGCGCGACATGGCCTCAACAGAATGATGCAAAACGGTTTTTCCGGCCAAGTCTTGCCATTGCTTTGGCAGGTCGCCGCCTGCGCGACGGCCGCGTCCGGCAGCAACAATAAGGGCGGCAGTGGTCATGGGTGTGATCTGTCCTTGTTTGCCCTTGGTTTATGTTTTGTCGCGCAGACGTGCAATTGCCCATCTGGAAACCCTGCTAAATGCTTAATTTTTAATCGTGCGCGGAATTCGTAGGCAAAATCCGCCCCTGCTGCGTTGTCCTAACCAAAATTTAGCGGTATTACTGCAGAACCGCACAAGCCTTGGGCATTTGATTACATTGTTGGCAGATCCATCTACATTTCCAGTCGCCATCGAACAGAATGGCCCACCGGTCGTTCTTGCGCCTTTGGCGGGCATAACCGATTTGCCGTTTCGCCAATTGGTCGCCAGCTATGGCGCCGCTTGGGTGGTGAGCGAAATGGTCGCGAGCCAAGAAATGGTTCAGGCCAAACCCGGTGTGCGCGAACGTGCTGAGTTAGGGTTTGATCAATCCAATACCGCCGTGCAATTGGCGGGGCGTGACGCGCATTGGATGGCAGAGGCCGCGCGCATGGTCACCGACAACGGCGCGCGCTTGATTGATATCAACATGGGCTGTCCTGCCAAAAAGGTGACGAACGGCTATTCCGGCTCTGCCCTGCTGCGCGACCCGGATCATGCGTTACGTTTGATCGAAGCAGTGGTCGGGGCGGTGGATGTTCCCGTGACCCTGAAAACCCGATTGGGTTGGGACGACACCTGCCTAAACGCTGCACATGTCGCCAAACGGGCGGAAGAGGCGGGGGTCACCCTCGTCACGATCCATGGGCGAACACGGTGCCAGTTTTACAAAGGGACCGCAGATTGGGCTGCAATTGCCCAGATTAAAGAGGCGGTGAGCATACCCGTGATCGCTAATGGCGATATTGTGGATGCGCCCACGGCGGAAACGGCGTTGTCGCTCTCAGGGGCTGATGCTGTGATGATCGGGCGCGGTGCGCAGGGGCGTCCGTGGGTGTTGGCGCAGGTCGCAGCCGCGTTGTCAGGTGGTTCAGCGCCCAAGGGCCCCAATGGCGCGGCGTTTCTGGATATGGTAATCACGCATTATCAAGCAATGCTCAGCTTTTATGGTGCTGAACTGGGCCGACGCGTCGCGCGGAAACATTTGGGCTGGTACATGGATGTTGCAATGACAGGCCCGACCTTGCGCCGCGCCGTGTTAACTGAAACCGATCCAAAACAGGTTGAGCGGCTGTTGCCCGACGCCATCCTTGACGGCGCAGAGGTGGCGGCATGATCCAAGATACAGCACTTTGGTCGTCCTTGCCTGCACCTGCCTTATTGCTTGGCGCTGATGACAAGATTTTGTTGACGAACCCGGCCGCGCAAGCGTTTTTGAACATGTCAGAAAAGGCGCTTTCAGG
>CAKZVL010000019.1 GCA_937922155.1 uncultured Paracoccaceae bacterium
TTGGTTGCGAATGTGCGCGCTGACGCGGTGAGCGATCCTGCGACGATCCGCGCTTTGTTGGTGGAACAGGTGACAGGGTCGGTGCGGTGGCGCGAGAGTGTGGCCTGGATGGCGGGTAAAGGCGTGACGCAGACCTATGAAATTGGTGCTGGAAAGGCGTTGACCGGAATGATCCGCCGGATTCACAAAGAAATGGCCACGGCCACTGTTGGCCTGCCTGCGGATGTTTCTGCGGCGGCTGCTCAGATCAAGGAAGGCTGAGATATGTTTGATTTAGAAGGCAAAAATGCGCTTGTAACGGGGGCGTCTGGTGGCATTGGCGGCGCGATTGCCAAGGCGTTGCATGGCGCCGGCGCGACCGTTGCGCTGTCGGGGACGCGGGTTGAGCCATTGGAGGCTTTGGCGGCGGAATTGGGAAGTCGTGCCCATGTGTTGCCGTGCAACCTGTCTGATGCGGCGGCTGTTACCGAATTGCCCAAACAGGCCGTAGAGGCGATGGGATCGGTTGATATTTTGGTCAACAATGCCGGAATCACCCGCGATAATCTGTTTATGCGGATGTCGGATGAGGATTGGGCCAGCGTGCTGGAGGTTAATCTGACCTCGACCATGCGCCTGTGCAAAGGTGTTGTGCGGGGCATGATGAAGTCGCGATGGGGTAGAATTATCAATATTTCCAGTGTTGTAGGGTCCACGGGTAACCCCGGACAGGCGAATTACGCCGCTTCAAAAGCGGGGATGGTGGGCATGTCGAAATCGATTGCTTATGAGGTTGCGAGCCGGGGCATTACCGTCAATTGCGTGGCCCCGGGATTTATCACGACGGCGATGACCGATAAGCTGACAGATGATCAACGGGATGCGATTTTGGGTCAGGTTCCGGCCGGTCGGATGGGCGACGCACAGGAAATTGCAGCCTCTGTTTTGTTCCTTGCCAGTGCGGAAGCCGGTTATTTGACGGGGACGACCTTGCATGTGAACGGCGGTATGGCCATGTTATAGACGCGGGGCGTGCAATCGTGTGAAAGCGTTTGCCTTAGGGTCATTCTCTGTTATAGGCCACGCTGATTGAAAGTGTTGTGTGAACGTACAGCACTAAAAAACCGGGCAAAGCCCATCGAGACGTGAGGAATAGACATGAGCGACACAGCAGTCCGCGTTCGCAAGATCGTAGTTGAGCACCTTGGTGTAGAAGAAGACAAAGTTGTCGAAGGGGCATCCTTTATTGATGACCTTGGCGCTGATAGCCTTGACACTGTTGAGCTTGTGATGGCGTTCGAAGAAGAGTTCGGCATTGAAATCCCAGATGACGCTGCAGAGACGATCCAGTCTTTCGGCGACGCGGTGAAGTTCATTACCGAAGCGGCTTAAGCTTTAAGCGCTGAAAATTTGAGGCGGCGTCCCTGTTTGGGGCGCCGTTTTGTTGTTGTGGGGCGGTGCATCAGGGTCGCCGCATTGTCTGGCAAGCTTTTGCCAGAGCGCCGCCTGGCGCGCAGGATCGCGTAACAGCCCTTGCCCCACACCAGCCGCCTGCGGTATCAGAACGCAAGAATAAACGGGGGTCAGAGCATATGCGTCGTGTTGTTATTACGGGACTTGGATTGGTTACACCGCTAGCGGATGGCGTTGAGGCGTCTTGGTCGCGCATTTTGGCCGGGCAATCTGGTGCGGGTCCGATCACTGGGTTTGATACTGAGGGTCTAGCAACCACCTATGCCTGCGAAGTGCCTTTGGGTGATGGGTCAGATGGGACGTTTAACGCAGACGCCTATATGGAGCCCAAAGAGCAGCGCAAGGTTGATACGTTCATCCTTTTTGGCATGGCGGCAGCGCAGCAGGCGGTTGAAGACGCGGGTTGGATGCCGACCGCGACCGAAGACCTTGAACGCACGGGTGTGCTGATCGGGTCTGGGATTGGGGGTTTGAATTCAATCGCCAATACGGCCGTGATGATGGAAGAAAAAGGTCCGCGTCGTGTGTCGCCGTTTTTTGTGCCCGGTGCGTTGATCAACCTGATTTCTGGTCAGGTGTCGATCCGCTATGGGTTTAAGGGGCCGAACCATTCTGTTGTGACCGCCTGTTCAACGGGTGCGCATGCGATTGGGGATGCGTCGCGGCTGATTATGCATGGTGATGCGGATGTGATGGTTGCGGGTGGCGCTGAGGCGGCGATTTGCAAGATCGGAATCGCTGGTTTCAACGCCTGTAAGGCGCTTTCGACGGGTCGTGCTGAGGATCCCACCAAAGCGTCGCGTCCTTGGGACGAAGATCGTGATGGGTTTGTCATGGGCGAGGGTGCGGGCATCGTTGTTTTGGAAGAATATGAGCATGCCAAGGCGCGCGGTGCGAAGATTTATGCCGAAGTGTTGGGTTATGGTCTGTCGGGCGATGCCCATCATATTACCGCGCCGCCGCCCGATCATGAAGGGGCGGAACGGGCGATGAAGGCGGCTTGTCGCAATGCGGGCATTGAGCCTGCGCAGATTGATTACGTGAATGCCCATGGCACATCGACCATGGCGGATACGATCGAACTTGGCGCGGTTGAGCGTTTGGTTGGGCCGGAGGCGGCGGCAAAGCTGACGATGTCATCCACGAAATCGGCCACGGGTCATTTGTTGGGCGCGGCGGGCGCGATTGAAGCGATCTTTTCCATCCTTGCGATCCGCGATCAGGTGGCACCGCCGACCATCAACCTTGATAAGGTTGCGGTGGAAACATCGGTTGACCTGTGCGCCAATGCAAAGCGTGAGACCAAGATCGACATAGCCTTGTCTAATTCGTTTGGCTTTGGTGGCACCAATGCGAGCGTTGTGTTCGGGAAACTTGACTGATGTGGCGTCATTTCGCGTCTAATATGCTGACGTTTTTGATTGTTGTGATGTTTTTGGCTGCGGGCATGATTGCCTGGGGGACAAAGCAGTATTCGGTGGCAGGTCCGCTGGAATCGGCGATTTGTTTTCAGGTTGAACGTGGTTCCAACATGCGCCGGGTGAGTGAAAAATTGGCCGAGCAGGGGGTGATTTCATCGCCTGCGATTTTCCGGATGGGAGTGGATTATGCCGATAAGGCGGGTGATCTGAAGGCCGGAAGTTTTCTGCTGCCCGAAGCTGTGACGATGGAGGATGTCGTTGAAACGGTCACGGCGTCTGGTGTCAGCACGTGCGGCACTGAAATTGTGTATCGCGTTGGTGTCACGCGCACGACAGTGCAGGTGCGTGAATTGGACCCTGAGACGAACCGGTTTGTTGAGCTTGCCGCGTTCAATCCGGCCGAGGACGCGCCAAGCGCAGATTATTTGCGTGTGCGCGAAGAGGACGATACTCGGTATCGCGTGGCCATCGCAGAGGGTGTGACCAGCTGGCAGGTTATCGATTCTTTGAACAGTTTTGATGTGCTTGGCGATGATGTTGCTGAGGTTCCGCCCGAGGGGTCGTTGGCCCCTGATAGCTATGAATTCCGCCCCGGTGATGATGTGGCTGGGCTGGTCGAGGAAATGACGGCGCGGCAGGCTCGTGTTCTGATGGCAGCGTGGGAAAATCGCGTGGCTGATCTGCCGCTCAATTCGATCGAAGAAGCGTTGGTTTTGGCCAGTATCGTGGAAAAGGAAACGGGTCAGGCCGAAGAACGGCCCCAAGTTGCCAGCGTATTTGTCAATCGTTTGAACCGGGGCATGAGGTTGCAGACAGACCCGACGGTTATTTATGGCATTACCAAGGGGGAAGGTGTTTTGGGTCGCGGTTTGCGCCAAAGTGAACTGCGCCGTGAGACGCCTTGGAATACCTATGTGATCGAAGGGCTGCCGCCGACACCAATTGCCAACCCCGGACGGGCGGCGATTGAGGCGACGTTAAACCCTGACAGTACGCCCTACATCTTTTTTGTGGCGGATGGTACGGGGGGGCATGCCTTTGCCACCAACCTTGATGATCATAACACCAACGTTGCGGCATGGCGCCGGATCGAGGCGGAACGCGCGTCGTCGAACAATTGAGTTTGTTTGACGTACGCTGATCGGCCGGCCTCCACCGTGCGGTCTGCGCAGTCTTTGTTAATTGTGAGTGCCTTAATCTGTCCTTGGCTGGAAATGGATTAATGGTGGTGAGCATTCGTTTGCGCCCTGATTTTGTCTTGTCTCATCCCTGACGGAAGCGGAACAGGCAGGCACCAATGACCCCGGACCAAATAGGCGATTTAGATCAGGCGGACGCTGAAAAGCAGTTGGCCGAAATGCGTGCGATGTTTTTGCGTCTGCAAGATGAGATACGCCAGCACATGGCGGCAACGCAGGACCCGAATGTGTCTGACTTTAAGGCGATTTCAACCAAGCTGAGTGAGTTGCAAACCAATCAGCTGACCCTCCTGCGTGCCGAGGAGGCATTCCATGACAAGTTCAGAAAAGACGCTGCCAGAGATCGCGACAACTATGATGACATCCGCCGTGAGGTCGGGCGCGCGCTCTGTCGCTTGCGCGACACCATCGCAGCAGAGGGCGTTTCTGGAGGCGCTTACCGATCATCAGATTAAGGCGCTGCCGTATCTGTTTGAGTTCTGGGCGATGGATCATCAGATCGCGCCGCAGGGGGATTGGCGCACCTGGGTCATTCTTGGCGGCCGGGGTGCGGGTAAGACGCGTGCCGGGGCGGAGTGGGTACGTGAGATGGTCGAAGGCCCGACGCCGTTGTCGGCTGGGCGGGCCAGCCGTTTGGCGCTGGTGGGCGATACGTTTGATCAGGTACGTGAGGTGATGATCATGGGGGACAGCGGGATTTTGGCCTGTTGTCCACCGGATCGACGCCCCACTTGGATTGCAAATCGCAAGCTGTTGGTGTGGCCCAATGGGGCTGTGGCCCATGCCCATTCTGCGCAAGATCCTGAAGGATTGCGCGGTCCGCAGTTTGATGCGGCTTGGGTCGATGAATTGGCCAAGTGGCGACAGCCAGAGGCGGTTTGGGACATGTTGCAGTTTGGCTTGCGACTGGGGAAAAGCCCGCGCGTCTGTGCGACCACGACGCCGCGCAATGTGCCGCTGATCCGTGCCTTGATCGAACGCCCGAGCACGGTGACCACCCGTGCCACGACTTTTGACAATGCAGCGAATTTAGCGCCTGGATTTCTGGAGGAAATGGCGGCCCGGTATGATGGCACCCGGCTTGGTCGTCAGGAATTGATGGGGATGTTGCTGAGCGATACGCCCGGTGCGCTTTGGACGTCGGAGATGATTGGGGATGCACAGTCGCGCGAGGTGCCTGCGTTGGACCGCATTGTGGTGGCGGTGGATCCGCCTGTGACCTCTGGGCCGAATGCGGACGAGTGTGGGATCATTGTAGCAGGGGCCATCACGAAGGGGGAGCCGCATACCTGGCGCGCCTATGTGCTGGAGGATGCCACTGTCACCAACGCCACGCCGCTGGGCTGGGCGCAGGCGGCGATTGACGCGATGGAGCGCCATGATGCGGATCGCATGGTGGCGGAGGTCAATCAGGGCGGGGATTTGGTGGAAACCTTGATCCGCCAGTTGGACCCGACGATTTCCTATCGCTCGGTTCATGCCAGTAAGGGGAAGGGGCTGCGCGCGGAACCGGTTGCGGCTTTGTACGAGCAGGGGCGTGTTCAGCATGCCATGGGGCTTGGCCTGCTAGAGGATCAGATGTGTCAGATGACTGCGCAAGGGTTTGAGGGCAAAGGCAGCCCGGATCGTTTGGATGCGTTGGTTTGGGCGTTGAAGACGTTGCTATTGGACAAGTCCGCTGCGGCGGGCGGGCAGGCGCGGATACGCGGGTTGTATTAGCGGTGTTGACGAAAATTCACCGCGCATTGGTCCGGAATCAAGCCGAAGGCGCCGGACCATTGACGACCCGCCCCGCCGGGTCGGCGACTTGATATCTAGCTTTGTCGTTCATGTGGAAGATGTGCTTGGCGGACATAAAGTTCTGCTGAGGCACCCACAGTTCGCCCGCCCGCGTGTCGTCAATGGTCAGGCTTGGGGTGTGACCTGTTAAGATCGCCAATCCAAGTACCATGACACATGAATGACGCCGCCCCTGACCACCGTGCGGTGGTCCAACATAGCCTCAACACTTTTGCTGCAAGTTCTGTTTAACCGGATCGAGGAGACGATTTTTGATGTTTGACTTTCTCAAGCGAGATGAGGCGGAGTTGGTGGAGGCCAAAGCTTCTGCCACGGGGCGTGTGTCGGCGTGGTCGACGCAGGGCCGTGTGGCGTGGACGCCGCGGGATATGGTGTCGTTGACCAAGGCAGGTTTTGCCGCCAACCCGGTTGGTTTTCGCGCGGTTAAGGTCATTGCAGAGGCGGCGGCGGCGCTGCCTGTCAACTGCCAAGGGCAGGGCCAGCGGTATGAGGTTCATCCGGTGTCTGATCTTTTGTCCCGTCCCAATCAGGGGCAGGGGCGCGCGGATTTTCTCGAAGGGCTGTTTGCTCAACTGTTACTGACCGGCAATGCCTATGTTGAGGCGGTTGAGGGGAGCGAAGGGCCGGCAGAACTGCATGTGTTGCGGTCTGATCGGATGCGCCTTGTTCCTGGGGCAAACGGTTGGCCTGTGGCCTATGAATATGCGGTGGGGGGTAAGACGCATCGTTTTGGCGTCGGGGACGTCAGTCCGGTTTGCCATATCAAGAGTTATCATCCGCACGATGACCATTACGGATTGTCCCCGATGCAGCCTGCGGCGGGCGCGGTGGATGTGCATAATGCGGCCTCGCGTTGGTCAAAGGCGTTGCTTGATAATGCCGCCCGACCGTCTGGCGCGATTGTTTATAAAGGCGAGGATGGGACCGCGACCCTGACCCCGGATCAGTTTGACCGATTGGTCACTGAGATGGAAAGCCAACATCAGGGTGCCCGCAATGCGGGGCGGCCGATGTTGTTGGAAGGCGGGCTTGATTGGAAGCCGATGGGTTTTTCCCCGTCAGACATGGAATTTCAAAAAACCAAGGAAGCCGCCGCGCGTGAGATTTCCGTCGCCTTTGGTGTGCCGCCGATGCTGTTGGGGATACCGGGCGATGCGACTTATGCCAATTACCAAGAGGCGAACCGTGCGTTCTATCGCCTGACCGTGTTGCCGTTGGCGACGCGTGTGTTGAGCGCGCTGGCCTATTGGCTGGGTGATTTTGGTGGGGAGCGGGTGAGCCTATCCCCCGACCTGGATCAAATCCCGGCCTTGTCGACGGAGCGAGAGGCGCAGTGGCGTCGTGTGTCGGAGGCTGCGTTTTTGACGCGGGCGGAAAAAAGGGCGCTTTTGGGGTTGCCCGCAGAGGAGGTTGGGGATGTCGGATAAAGTTGTTGAGCTGAAATCGGGCCGTCGCAAGAGCGATCATTTGCCCGAGGCGAGCCTTTGGTTTCAGCCGCTGGATACGCGTCTGACCCAGATTGAGCGGATCGTGAACCGGCTGGAATGGCAGGTTTGGATCATACTGTGCGGTGTTGTTGCTGTCTTGGCGTTGACGCTGATTGAAACGCTGCGGTTGGCCGGTTGAAAGGGCGAAACTTATGACCTTAGAACGTAAATTCTGCACGCTTGGCGATGGTGTGACTGTCACCGATGGCACGGTGATCGAAGGCTATGCATCACTGTTTGGTAAGACTGATCAAGGGGGCGACCGGGTTGCGGTTGGGGCCTATGGTGTATCGCTGAAGGCGCTGAAAGCGGCGGGGCGTAGTGTAAAGATGTTGTGGCAGCATGACCCAGCCCAGCCCATCGGCGTGTGGGATGAGGTGCGCGAGGATGCAAAGGGTTTGTGGGTCAAGGGCCGCCTTTTGCCCGATGTTGCCCGCGCCCAAGAAGCGGCGGCGTTGCTGAGCGCGGGGGCCATTGATGGATTATCCATCGGGTATCGCACCAAGCGTGCCCAAAAGGATGACAAGGGCGGCAGGCTTTTGTCGGAGTTGGAGCTTTGGGAAGTGTCGCTTGTGACGTTTCCGATGCTTCCTGATGCGCGGGTCGCGGCGAAGGGTGAGAGCCCAGAACCCCCAGCTTTGCGTGAACTGGCGGCGGTTTTTGAACAGGCGACAATGGCCCTGCGCCAGCCTTAGCCCGCATAGGAAAGGACGAATAGATGACTGTACCCGAGACGGAGTCTCGGACCGGGGAAGATTTGCCTCCGGCCGAGGAATTGAAGACGGCGATGGCCGGCTTTGTGAGCGAATTCAAGACATTCTCAACCGGCATTCATGCCACTTTGCAAAAACAGGAAGAGCGAATGAACAAGTTAGATCGCAAGACATTGATGGCCGGCCGCCCTGCGTTGGCATCGGCAGCAGAGGTCGAAGCCCCGCACCAAAAGGCCTTTGCAGCTTATCTGCGGTCGGGCGATGATGACGCGCTGCGCGGCCTTGAAATTGAGGGGAAGTCGCTGTCGACCGTGTTGGCGGCGGATGGTGGTTATTTGGTTGACCCCCAGACGTCTGACACGGTGCAGAGCGTTTTGTCGTCAACCGCGTCGGTGCGGGCGATTGCCAATGTGGTGAATGTAGATGCCACGTCGTTCGATGTGTTGATTGATCATTCTGACGCAGGCGTCGGCTGGGCGAGCGAAAGTGGGTCGGTGAGCGAAACCGACACGCCGCAGATTGATCGCATTACAATTCCACTGCATGAGCTATCCGCGCTGCCTAAAGCGTCGCAGCGTTTGCTGGATGACAGTGCCTTTGATATCGAAGGTTGGTTGGCGGGGCGTATCGCCAATAAGTTCGCCCGGTCCGAAGCGGCGGCGTTTATCAACGGTGATGGTGTGGATAAGCCGACTGGTTTTCTGACCTATCCAACAGTTGAGAACGACAGTTGGAGCTGGGGCAACCTTGGTTATGTCGCCACGGGCAGCGCGGGCGCGCTGAGTGCGGCGGATCCTATGGTTGATCTGATTTATGCGGTGTCTGCCCAGTATCGTGTGAACGGTAGCTTTGTGATGAACTCGCGCACAGCGGCGACGATCCGCAAGTTGAAGGACGCGGATGGGCGATTCCTTTGGGCGGATGGTTTGGCGGCGGGAGAACCTGCGCGATTGCTTGGCTTTGGCGTTTTGATTGCAGAGGACATGCCGGATATTGCTGATGGTGCTTTTGCCCTGGCTTTTGGTGATTTCGGCGCAGGTTACACGATTGCAGAACGACCTGATTTGCGGGTGTTGCGCGATCCGTTTTCGGCCAAGCCTCATGTGTTGTTCTATGCAACCAAGCGCGTGGGCGGGGCTGTTTCCGACTTTGGCGCGATCAAGCTTTTGAAATTCGCTGAGACCTAGGTTCAGCGCCACGCTTAGGCGGTGCGCCCGTAAGGTTGCGCCGTCTTTCCCCCGGCTTTGCGTTCGATTTTCGGCGCGTATCGTCCAGCTGCTCCCTTCCGTCCGAGCGAACGTGTCGGGAGTGAACGCAGGGTCGGGGACCAATCGTCCAGAGTTTGAAATCCGGAGAGACCCGATGATGCTGACCGAATTGACTGCTGTGCCGGAAAGCGCGCTGCCTGTTACCGCGTTGAAAGACCATTTGCGCCTTGGCACTGGGTTTGCGGATGATGCTTTGCAGGATGGTCTTTTGACCGCTTATCTGCGCAGTGCCTTGGCCTCGATCGAAGGGCGCACGGGCAAGGTATTGTTGCAGCGGTCGTTTGAGTGGTCCCTGTTTGAGTGGCGACATCCAACGCGCCAGCCCTTGCCGCTGGCCCCGGTAAGTCAAGTGACAGAGGTCGTGCTGGAGGCCAGTGATGGGTCTGCCGTTGTGATGCCAAGTGGCTGGCGTTTGCGCCCTGATGCCCAACGCCCTGTTTTAATCGCGGAAGGCACGTGTTTGCCCGCAATTCCGTCGGAGGGGGCTGTTAAAATTCGCATGTTGTCAGGTTTTGGCCCCGTTTGGTCGGATGTGCCTGCGGATTTGCAGCAAGCGGTGTTGATGCTGGCCGCACATTTTTATGAGAACCGCGCGCAAATGCAGGGCAAGGGGGAGGCGATGCCGATGGGCATTCGTGCCCTGATTGAACCTTACCGCACTGTGCGCGTCTTTATGGGGTCCAAGCCATGAGCCCTGCATTGAACCGAGCCCTCGTGCTGGAAGACCCTCTACGCACGGCCGATGGCGCGGGGGGGTATGATCTGAGCTGGGTTGCCCTTGGCACGCTTTGGGCTGAGCTGCGCCCCGGTTCTGGGCGGGAGCGTGAAGTGCATGCGCTGCCCCGTAGCCAAGCGCCGTTTGTGGCGACGGTGCGTGCGGTTGGCGTGGATGCGCCGTCGCGCCCTAAGCCGGGCCAACGGTTTCGCGAAGGCAATCGAATTTTTCACATACACGCAGTGACAGAAGCCAATGGCAACCGTCAGTTTCTAACCTGTCGCGTGTCAGAGGAGGTGGCCACATGAGTTATGCTGTTGCGGGTCCGCTTCAAACGGCAGTGTTCCAAGCGTTGATCGCCGACGCTGATTTGACGGCAATGGTTGGGAGCAACATTTTTGACGCGCTACCCTCTGGTGAGGTGCCGTCGCTGTACGTGGCCCTTGGCCCCGAAAAGGTGCGCGATGCCTCTGACATGACGGGCGGTGGTGCTTTGCATGAGATGACGATTTCGGTGGTCAGTGACAATGCGGGTTTTGCCACGGCCAAGCTGGTCGCGGGCCTTGTGTCAGATGCCCTTGTCGATGCGGATCTGACCCTTAGTCGCGGTGTGTTGGTCAGCCTCATTTTCCACAAAGCGGCGGCGGCCCGTGTCGGATCGGGTGATACCCGCCGCGTTGATCTGATTTTTAGGGCGCGCGTTTGCGATGCCTAATCCCATGAAACGAATGCCCCGAAACCTCATGAAGGAGTGATGGCGATGTCAGCACAGAACGGAAAAGACCTATTGGTCAAGATTGATATGACTGGTGATGGTCAATTTGAAACTGCCGCTGGGCTGCGTGCGACGCGCATCAGCTTTAACGCGGAAACGGTGGATGTGACGAGTTTGGAAAGCCAAGGTGGTTGGCGTGAACTGCTTGCTGGTGCGGGGGTGAAGACCGCTGCTGTGTCCGGGTCAGGGGTGTTCAAGGATGCCAGCACGGATGAGCGGGTGCGCCAGATCTTCTTTGACGCGGAGATGCCGGAGTTTCAGGTGATCATACCCGGCTTTGGCACGATGGAAGGGAAGTTCCAAATCACGTCGATCGAGTATTCGGGGAGTTACAACGGGGAGGCGACGTATGAGATGTCGCTCGCCTCTGCCGGGGTGCTGGCGTTTGAGGCGATGAGCGTATGACGAACCCTTTGGCCGGAGAGGTCACAGTGCAGATCGATGGTGTGCCCCATGTTTGCAAGCTGACGTTGGGCGCCATTGCGGAGCTGGAGGCGCGTTTGGAGAGTGACAGTTTGATGGAGCTTGTCACCCGGTTTGAAGAGGGTCGCTATTCCGGGCGCGATGTTCTGGCGCTGGTGGTCGCCGGTTTGCGCGGTGGCGGTTGGCAGGGTGGGACATCCGACCTTTTGTCTGCGGATATTGAAGGTGGGCCGTTGGGCGCTGCCAAGGTTGCGGCCCTGCTTCTTGCCCGTGCCTTTACCCCGCCGAGTTAGCGCATGGATTGGACGACATTACTGGGCGTGGCCTTGCGCGAGTGGCGCATGTTGCCACGGGATTTCTGGGCGCTAACCCCGGCAGAGCTGGGCCTGATGTTGGGCCTTGATCAGATGCCACCGCGTATGGGGCGTGAGCGTTTGCAAGATTTGATCCGGGATTTTCCGGACGAAAGGACACAAGATGGCAGATGATCTGGACCAGTTAGACACGTTGGATGCGGATGTGGCCGCCCTAGAGCGCACATTGGGTGACGCAAGCGCCATGACGCAGGCCTTTGATAGTGAGCTGCGGTCGGTTCAAGGGACGTTGCAAGGCACGACCCAGCACCTTGGCAATTTGGAACGTGGTTTTTCCAATGGGTTGCGCAAGGCGTTTGATGGTCTCGCCTTTGATGGGCTGAAGCTGTCTGATGCGTTTGGCATTGTCGCAAAGTCGATGGCGGATACGGTTTATGCCGCAGCCATCAATCCGGTTGCCCAGCATTTTGGTGGGTTACTGTCGGATGGTGTGAATGCGGCCGTAGGGGCGTTGATCCCAAACGCCAATGGCGGATCGTTTTCGCAAGGCCGCGTGATGCCGTTTGCAAAGGGCGGGGTAGTCAATGGGCCCACGACCTTTCCCATGCGCGGGGCAACTGGGTTGATGGGCGAAGCAGGGCCAGAGGCGATTATGCCGCTGACCCGTGGGGCTGATGGCAGCCTTGGCGTGCGCGCGCAGGGATCGGGTGCGATGCATGTCACGATGAACATCACCACGCCTGATGTGGCGGGCTTTCAACGGTCCCAATCCCAGATCGCGGCCCAGATGGGTCGGATGCTGGGCCAAGGTCAACGTAATCGGTAAGGGGAGAACACAGAGATGACATTCCACGAGGTACGTTTTCCTGCATCGCTGAGTTTCGGCGCAATTGGTGGCCCGGAACGGCGCACGGATATTGTGACGCTGGCCAATGGGTTTGAAGAACGCAACACGCCTTGGGCGCATTCACGGCGTCGGTATGATGCGGGAATGGGCTTGCGATCCCTTGACGATTTGGGCGCGCTGATTGAGTTTTTCGAGGCACGCCAAGGCCAGTTGCATGGGTTTCGCTGGAAGGACTGGGCCGATTTCAAATCCTGCATTGCCGGGGATCAGATCGGCGCAGGAGATCAGCAGATTGCGCTGGGGGATGGGGAAATGACATCGTTTCAGCTGAGCAAGACGTATGCGTCTGGGCATGAAGGCTATGTTCGCCCGATCCTGAAACCTGTGAAGGGCAGCGTGCGCGTGGCGATCGAGGGTGCCGCGCAGCAGGATGGTGTTGATTATTCGGTTGATGTGGAGGCTGGGCACATCCGCTTTCCCGAACCGCCCGCACCGGGGGCGCGCATTACGGCTGGTTTTGAATTTGATGTGCCTGTGCGATTTGACACAGATCGTATTCAAACCGCTGTCAGCAGTTTTCAAGCGGGTGAAGCGCCCTCTGTTCCGGTGGTGGAGATTCGCATATGAGCAAAGACGCGCTTTTTGCCCATCTGAAGTCGGGGCATACCCATGTTTGCCAATGCTGGTCGATCAAGCGGCGCGATGGTGTGATCTTGGGCTTTACCGATCATGACAGGCCGCTTTCGTTTGAGGACATCTTGTTTCGCGCCGATAGTGGGATGGCGGCCAAGGCGTTGGCCAGTGGTACGGGGCTGTCGGTCAATAACTCCGAAGCGCTGGGCCTATTGCAGGCGGATGTAATTACCCAAGTTGATATTCAGGCGGGCCGTTATGACGGGGCCGAGGTCACCAATTGGACCGTGTGCTGGGATGATGTGAGCGCGCGGCGCGTGAACTTTCGCGGGCATATCGGACAGATCATCTTAAGCGGCGGTGCATTTGAGGCGGAGCTGCGGGGGTTGACGGATGCGTTGAACCAACCGCAGGGGCGCAGTTATCTCAAGCGGTGTTCTGCGGTGCTGGGCGATAGTGCGTGCGGTGTTGATTTGACCAGCGAGATTTATCAGGTCGATGGCGTCTTGGCTGAGCTTGTCAGTGAAACGGTTTTTCGACTGCCTTTGTCCGGGTATAACGAGGGTTGGTTTACGCAAGGCCGGTTGAGCGTCTTGGACGGCCCTGCAAGTGGGTTGAGTGCTGCGATTAAGCTGGACACGACGATTGATGGCTGGCGGCATATCGCGATTTGGGACCCGTTTGGGATTGCGCCTGCGCCGGGGAACGCAGTTCGATTGCAAGCCGGGTGCGACAAGAGCGCACAAAGCTGTCGGGTGAAGTTTTCCAATTTGGTCAACTATCAAGGCTTTCCTCATATTCCCGGTGACGATTGGTTGGTCAGTATTCCGCGCAGTGACAGCCGCAATGATGGGGGGAGCCTGACGGGATGAGTGATATCGTCATTAAGGCCCGTGCATGGCTGGGCACGCCGTACCTGCATCAAGGCACGTACAAAGGTAAGGGCTGCGATTGTTTGGGGCTGATCCGCGGGGTTTGGCGCGAGGTTCTGGGCGCAGAGCCGGGCGTTGTGCCGCCTTATACGCCGGATTGGAGCGAACCTGCGGGTGAAGAAGCACTGATGTTAGCGGCGCAAAGCTGGCTTGTTCCTGCGGATGGCGATTGCTGGCAGGCGGGGCAAGTTTTGTTGTTTCGGATGCGCCAGAACAGCGTCGCTAAGCATCTGGGTATTTTGAGCGGTGGCGCGACCGGGTTTTCCTTCATTCACGCCTATAGCGGGCATGGGGTGATCGAAAGCCCCTTGTCGGGGCCTTGGACGCGCAAAGTCGCTGCCCGTTTCACATTTCCTTTGGAGGGATAGTCGATGGCAACAATCGTATTGGCCGCTGCGGGAAGTGCGCTTGGCACGGCTGCGGGGGGAAGTGTTCTTGGCCTGTCGATGGCCACCTTGGGGCAGGCTGCCGGCGCGACGCTGGGGCGGATTATTGATCAGCGGTTGTTGGGAGCTGGTAGCGATGCGGTTGAGACGGGACGGGTCGATCGGTTCCGTCTGACCACGGCGAGCGAAGGCACGGCCATTGGGCAGCTACATGGGCGGATGCGCGTGTCTGGACATGTCATCTGGGCGACGCATTTTCAGGAAAGCAGTGAAACAACAGGTGGCGGTAAGGGCACAAGTGGCCCTGCGGTGACCGAATATAGCTATAGCGTGAGTTTGGCTGTCGCGTTGTGCGAAGGGCAGATTTCGCGCGTTGGTCGTGTTTGGGCGGATGGCGTCGAAGTGGCGCCGGATACGTTGAACATGCGTGTTTATACTGGTACCGCTGATCAAGTCGCTGATCCCAAGATCACTGCGGTTGAGGGGGCGGACAATTCACCTGCCTATCGGGGAATTGCCTATGTTGTGATGGAAGACCTTGCGCTGGGCGCGTTTGGCAACCGCGTGCCGCAGTTTTCGTTCGAGGTGATGCGCCGTGAAGTTTCAAGCGATATCGCCATTGCGGATTTGTCGACACAGATCGAAGCGGTCGCGCTGATCCCCGGCACGGGAGAATACGCGCTGGCCACACAACCCGCCTATTTGGAAGCGCAGGTGGGTGAGGTTGATGCGATCAACGTCAATACGACCTCTGGCGGGACGGATTTTGAAACCGCGCTGACGGCGCTGTCCGAAGAATTGCCGTTGGTGAAATCAGGGCTTTTGGTGGTGTCGTGGTTTGGCAATGATCTGCGTTGTGGGTCATGTTTTGTCGAACCCAAGGTTGAGCAGGGCGAAGTGGACGCCGATGATATGCCTTGGGCTGTTGCGGGCGCTGTGCGTGGCACCGCTGGGATTATTGCGCAGGACGGCGAGCGGCCGATCTATGGCGGCACACCGGACGACGCGAGCGTCGTGCAAGCGATCCAAGCGATGAAGGCCGAAGGCATTGGCCCGGTGTTTTATCCATTCATTTTGATGGAGCAGCAGGCGGGTAATGAATTGCCCGACCCTTATAGCGATGGAACAACCCAACCTGCATTGCCGTGGCGCGGGCGGATTACGACATCCAAGGCCCCGGGTGTAGCGGGCACGACGGATCAGACCTCGACAGCAGATCAAGAGGTTGCGGATTTCCTTGGCACGGCGGCTGTTGGTGATTTCGCGATTGAGGGGGAACGTGTGAATTATTCCGGCCCGTCGGATTGGCGGTATCGGCGCTTTATCCTGCATTACGCGCATTTGTGTGCCGCGGCGGGCGGTGTCGATGCGTTTTGCATTGGGTCAGAGTTGCGTGGGCTAACGCAAATCCGCGGAGCGGATGGATTTCCGTTTGTGGATGCCTTGCGCCAGTTGGCGGGTGAGGTGCGCACGGTTCTGGGGCCCGATTGTAAAATCAGCTATGCGGCGGATTGGTCAGAATACCACGGTTATCAACCGCCCGGCACGGAGGACAAGCTGTTTCACCTTGATCTGCTTTGGGCGGATCCTGAGATCGATTTTATCGGTATCGACAACTACATGCCGCTCAGCGATTGGCGCGATGGTGACGCCCATGCAGATGCTGATTGGGGTAGCATTTATAACCTCGATTATTTGCGCGCCAATGTTGCGGGGGGCGAAGGTTTTGATTGGTTCTACCATTCGGACACAGCCCGCGTCGCCCAAATTCGCACGGAGATTACGGACGGGCAAGGGGAGCCTTGGATTTGGCGATATAAGGACCTGAGCAATTGGTGGTCCAACCTGCACCATGATCGAGTGGGCGGGGTGCGTCAGCCCGAAGCGACGGCTTGGCAGCCTGGAAGTAAGCCATTTTGGTTTACCGAATATGGTTGTGCCGCCATCGATAAGGGCACCAATCAGCCCAACAAGTTTCTGGACCCGAAATCGTCAGAGTCGCAACTGCCCCATTGGTCGAGCGGGCAGCGCGATGATTTCCTGCAAATGCAATATTACAAGGCGATGCGAGCGCATTTTGCTGAGTTGGACAATAACCCCATGTCGACCGTCTATAATGGTGCGATGGTTGATATGTCGCGCGCCCATGCTTGGGCGTGGGATATGCGCCCGTTTCCGCAGTTTCCCGCCAATACGTCGCGCTGGGCCGATGGGGACAACTATACCCGTGGGCATTGGTTGAATGGCCGGGCGAGCGCGCGCACGCTGGCGTCTGTTGTGACTGAGGTCTGTGCGCAGTCAGGTGTGCAGGGCATTGATGTATCACAGCTATATGGGTTGGTGCGTGGCTATAACATTGCTGATCTGTCAACGGGTCGTGCCGCGCTGCAACCACTGCTGTTGGCTTACGGTGTTGAAGCCGTGGAACGAGAGGGAACGCTGACCTTTTTCAACCGCGACGGTAGTGTGATAGGGACCCTTGGCCCCGACGATCTGGCGTATGATCCAGAGCTTGGCGGCGATGTGCAGGCAACCCGTAGGTCAGATATTGAATTGAGCGGACGTGTGCAGGCGGGATTTGTTGATGCACAGGGAGATTACAACGCGCAGGTTTCAGAAACAGTGCATCCTGAGGAAACCAATTTCGCCGTTTCGCGCAGTGAGTTTCCGTTGGCCCTGACCCTGAGCGAGGGGCAAGCGATGGCCGAACGCTGGGCGCATGAGGCGCGCGTCGCACAGGACAATTTGCGGTTTTCCTTGCCGCCCTCTGTGGATGTTTCGGTTGGCGATGTTGTCCGCTTTAACAACGAGGCTGCGAAAGGCATTTACCGACTGGATCGTATCCAAGAAGACGGCTTGCGCCAGGTGGAAGCAACCCGCGTGGCAGAGGCGATTTACGCGCCACCCATGCGGGCGGAAACAGCGCCGGTACTAAGCCCGATTGCAGGGCCGACGCCGGTCGTTTTGCTGACGCTTGATCTGCCATCGCTGAACGGGGAGGACGGATTGAAAATGCCCTTTATCGCGGCTTCAGCCCAGCCGTGGCCGGGATCTGTTGCCGTTTATGGATCGATGCAAGACAGCGGATATGTTTTGCAAGACATCCTGACGTCGCGCACCACCATGGGGATTACAACCGCGCCGTTGTTGGCGGGACCCGCGGCGCGCCGTGATCGGCAAGGGGCGTTTGAGGTTCGCTTGATTTCAGGTGACGTGACAAATGTGAGCGATGCGCAACTGTTGGAGGGGGCGAATTTGTTTGCGATCGGAGATGGTACCGCGACCGGGTGGGAGATCATTCAGGCGCAATATTCTGAGCCCTTGGGTGAGCGCCATTTCCGCCTGACGGGGTTGTTGCGCGGGCAAGGCGGGACGGTTTCGCAAGGGGGCGAGAGCTGGCCTGAGGGCAGTTATTTGGTGGCATTGAACGGCTTATCCGACCGCTTGACTGTTCCGAACCTGACCCGTAGCACGCAACGGCATGTCCGCCATGGCCCCGCCAAGCGCCCGTTCACGGACGCAAGTTACCGGCACGCTGTGCATACGTTCGATGGTGTGAGCCTGCGGCCCTATCCGGTGTGTCATATGGCGGCTGAACAGGTTTCGGACGGCAGCGTGCACCGTTGGATTCGTCAAACCCGAATTGGTGGCGATGTTTGGTCAGAGGGCGACGTGCCCCTTGGCGAAGAGGCAGAGCGTTATACCGTCGAAGTGCGCTATGGCGGTGCAGTGCGACGGCGTGTTGAGGTGACGTCGCCAAATTGGACTTATTCAACAGCCGATCAAATTTCGGATGGCACCACGAACGGGTATGAGTTTGCGGTGGCGCAAGTGTCCGCACGGTTTGGAGCGGGGCCGTTCCGCTTGTTTTCTGTGGGTGGGTGATGCGGCCCATTCATGTCACCGATTTGGATGCGGCTGTTCGGGCATTGTTGATCAATCCAGAAGACGATTGGCCGAAGTTGGCCCAAGGTCTGGTTCACAACACACGCGCTGCGGATCGATATCGCAAACGGCTGCGCAAAGTGCATTCAAGTTTTGGCAATGGCTCGCTTTCTTCTGGCGTGTCGCGCATGGGGAAAGCCCCGCCGCAGGCCTGTGATGCGCGGTATCGGCGGTGCCTTTTGGAGCTGTTGATGGCGTTGAAATAACCCATTCCTAAGCGCGATCTGGCGGATCAGAGGTTTGATCTTTCCTACCAGCTCTTATGTAGGTAAGCTGAAGACCTCGTTTAGAAGGAGCCTATCATGGCTGTTGCCCCATCCGCCTTGCAAAGTATTGATCCCGTTTGGCAGCGCATGTGTGATGAAGCCCGCGACGCGGCAGATAAAGAGCCGCTGATGGGCTCGCTCATCCATGCAGGCGTCTTGCAGCATAACAGTTTTGAAGATGCCCTTGGGTATCGGATTGCCCTAAAGCTCGCGTCCAATGAGATGTCAGAGCAATCGCTGCGCGAAATTGCGCAATCCGCCTATCAGGCTGATCCTGACGTGACGGCGGCGGGGCGTGCTGATTTGGTAGCGACGCTTGATCGTGATCCGGCGTGTCATCGTTTCATTCAGCCGCTTTTGTTTTTCAAAGGATATCAAGCGGTTCAGGCCTATCGCATTGGGCATTGGTTGTGGATGAACGGACAAAAGGATTTGTCCTATTTCATGCAAATGCGGATTTCAGAGACCTTTGGCGTAGATATTCACCCCGCCGCCAAAATTGGCAGAGGTATCATGATTGATCACGCCCATTCGATAGTGGTTGGTGAAACGGCTGTCGTTGGCGACAATGTTTCGATGCTGCATTCTGTGACGCTGGGCGGGACCGGCAAAGAAGATGATGAGCGACATCCAAAGATTGGCGATGGTGTGCTGATTGGGGCGGGGGCGCATGTTTTGGGCAATATCGAGATTGGCCATTGCAGCCGCATCGCTGCAGGATCCGTTGTTTTGGAGGCTGTGCCGGCAATGAAGACCGTTGCAGGTGTGCCCGCGAAGATCGTTGGCGAAGCGGGTTGCGCGCAGCCATCGCTGACGATGGATCAATTGCTGCAAGGCTGCTGCGGGTAGGCATATCGTTGCTTTTTGTATGCAGCGTGGCAGCTTGACCTCAATCCAGTTTGCATACGACGGACACGTGTCCAAAGATAGACAGACCGCCCTGTGGGCCTACAAGGTTGGCTTCGAGCTTTTGGCCACCAAAGCGATTCGTACATCGATCTTCTGCCCACGCCTGAACCCGGGCTTCAGCCGCGAAGCTGGTCGGCGTATGCCACAGACTGCGCGTGATAATGACGAAGCCGTCCTGGTTTTCATGCCCCGTCACGATCCCAAGAGGCCAGTCCTTGAATGCAAAATGGGCGACCGTTGCGAAAACGACCGCCCCAAATACGTGTCTGCGAGCCAAGGCTTACGCCAGCATCCCCATCGGGTTCTCCAAGTTAGCCTTGATCGCGTTCAATAGGTCCGCGCCAAGTGCGCCGTCAATAACACGGTGGTCAACGCTGAGCGTTACGGACATGACCGTGGCCACCGCAAGATCACCATCAGCGTTCACCACAGGCTTCTTGGCCCCGGCACCAACCGCAAGGATCGCAGCGTGTGGCGGGTTGATGATCGCATCGAAGTTATCGATGCCAAACATGCCCAAGTTGGAAATCGCGAAACTGCCGCCTTGGTATTCGTGCGGCGCGAGTTTGCGGTCTCGGGCACGGGTGGCGAGATCTTTCATCTGGGTGGACAGGCTGGAGAGGGATTTTTGATCTGCGTCTTGTAGAACGGGGGTGAACAATCCGCCCTCGATCGCGACAGCCACGGCCACGTCAGAGCGTTCGAATTGCAAGACCCGATCCCCGGCCCAAACGGCGTTGGCCGCAGGTATCTGTTGCAGGGCAAGCGCGCAGGCTTTGATGATGAAATCATTGACCGACAGCTTCATGCCTCGTTCTTCAAGCTGTTTGTTCAACTGGCTGCGGAACTTTAGCAGATCGTCCAAGAGAATATCGCGGCGCAGATAGAAATGCGGCACGCTTTGCTTGGCCTCGGTTAGGCGGGCTGCGATGACTTTGCGCATGCCGTCCAGCGGCACTTCTTCAAATGCGCGACCTTCGTAGGTTTTGATCACAACGTCGCTGGCTGGACCGCTGGCCATGGCTGCGGTGGCAGGAGCAGCAGCGGCTGTTGCAGGTTTTGCACCGGGTTGTGCGTTTTCAACGTCAGCTTTGACGATACGGCCGTGCGGGCCGGACCCTGTTATCGCAGCAAGGTCGATGCCTTTGTCCGCAGCAATGCGGCGCGCCAAGGGTGTGACGAAGACGCGGTTGCCGTCCTTTAACGGGGCGGCAGGTGCGGCCTTTTCAGCGGCCGCTGGTGCAGGCGTTTCGGCGGCTGCGGCGGGCTTTGCCGCTGATGCGGGCGCAGAGGTTGCGCCAATGTCATCCGCACTTTCGCCATCTTCAAGCAAGACCGCGATGACCGCGTTGACTTTCACGCCTTCGCTGCCTTCGGGGACGACAATCTTGCCGATCACACCTTCGTCCACGGCTTCGAATTCCATCGTGGCTTTGTCAGTTTCGATTTCCGCCAGAATGTCGCCAGAGGCAACTTTGTCGCCTTCTTTGACCATCCATTTGGCAAGCGTGCCTTCTTCCATCGTGGGGGAGAGGGCGGGCATCATAATTTCGATTGGCATAGCGCGCGCTCCTTACCGGTAGGTGACTTGTTTGACGGCTTCGACGACTTCATCGGTCGTGACAAGCGCGTGTTTTTCAAGATTGGCGGCATAGGGCATTGGCACGTCCTTGCCTGTGCAGGTGATCACTGGGGCATCCAGATAATCAAACGCCTTCTGCATGATCTCGGACGCGATCCAAGAGCCGACAGATCCTTGCGGCCAGCCTTCTTCGACAGTGACGCAGCGATTGGTTTTCTGCACAGAGGCGAGCACGGTTGGCATATCCATCGGGCGTAGCGTACGCAGGTTGATCACCTCAGCATTGATGCCGTCCTCAGCCAGCTTTTCAGCCGCCTCCAGTGCGTAGGTCATGCCGATGCCAAAGCTGACGATAGTGACATCATCGCCCGCGCGTTCGATCTTGGCCTTGCCGAAGGGAATAGTGAAATCATCCATGACAGGCACGTCAAAGGATTTGCCGTAGAGAATTTCGTTTTCCAGAAAGATCACCGGGTTGGGATCGCGGATTGCGGTCTTCATCAGGCCCTTCGCGTCTGCCGCAGAATAGGGCATCACGACCTTGAGGCCGGGGATTTGCATGTACCATGCAGCGTAGTCTTGGCTGTGCTGCGCACCTACGCGGGCAGCTGCCCCGTTGGGGCCACGGAACACCATCGGTGCGCCCATCTGACCACCAGACATATAAAGCGTCTTGGCAGCAGAGTTTATAATGTGATCAATGGCTTGCATGGCGAAGTTAAACGTCATGAACTCTACGATGGGTTTCAGACCACCAAAGGCGGCCCCGACACCAATTCCTGCAAAGCCGTGTTCGGTGATGGGCGTGTCAATAATACGCTTCGCGCCGAATTCATCCAGCAAGCCTTGTGAGATTTTGTAAGCGCCTTGATATTCGGCGACTTCTTCGCCCATCAAAAACACATCTTCGTCGCGGCGCATTTCTTCGGCCATGGCGTCGCGCAAGGCTTCGCGCACGGTGGTTGGTTTTAGTTCTGTCCCGTCTTCCCAATCTGGGGCGGAGTCTGATGCCACGGGCGCAGGCGCTGCCGCCTGTGCTGGCGCTTTTGTTTCCGCTGCTGCGGGTGCGGCAGCTGCCGTGGACGTGCTTGCGCTGGCTTCGGGGACGTCTTCACCATCTTCGACCAGAATAGCGATGACCGCGTTGACTTTGACGCCTTCGGTACCTTCTGCGACCACGATTTTGCCCATGATGCCTTCGTCGACGGCTTCAAATTCCATGGTCGCTTTGTCTGTTTCGATCTCGGCGATGATGTCGCCGGATTTCACTTCGTCACCTTCTTTGACCATCCATTTGGCCAGCGTGCCTTCTTCCATCGTGGGGGAGAGGGCGGGCATAAGTAGTTCGATAGCCATTTATACAGCCTCCTCTGCGTAGATGTCTGTCCACAGTTCGTCCAAGGCGGGTTCCGGGCTTTCTTTGGAGAATTCGGCGGCTTCGTTCACGATCGCTTTGATGTCTTTGTCGATGGCTTTCAGGTCATCCTCGGACGCGTGTTTGCCTGTCAGCAGCATATCGCGGACCTGTTCGATGGGGTCGCGTTCGTCGCGCATTTTCTGCACTTCTTCACGGGTACGGTATTTGGCCGGATCGGACATGGAATGGCCACGATAGCGGTATGTTTTGACCTCTAGGATGTAGGGGCCTTTGCCCGTGCGACAGTGGGCAACGGCCCGTTCGCCAGCTTCTTTGACCTTGAGGACGTCCATTCCGTCAACCTCTTCGCCCGGGATGCCGTAAGCGGCACCGCGTTCCCAAAGGGACGGCGATTTGGTGGAGCGTTGGACAGATGTGCCCATCGCGTATTGGTTGTTTTCGATGACAAACACGACGGGCAGGTCCCATAGTTCGGCCATATTGTAGGTTTCGTAGACCTGACCTTGGTTTGCAGCGCCATCGCCAAAGTAGGCGAAGGTCACGCGGCCATTACCTTTGTATTTATCCGCAAAGGCAAGTCCGGCCCCGAGGGGGACCTGTGCCGCAACGATGCCGTGGCCGCCATAGAAATGCTTTTCCTTGGAAAACATGTGCATGGAACCGCCTTTCCCTTTGGAAAAGCCGCCTTCGCGCCCGGTGAGTTCCGCCATGATGCCTTTTGGATCCATTCCGCAGGCCAGCATGTGACCGTGATCGCGATAGGATGTGACCCGCTTGTCGCCTTCTTCCGCTGCGGCCTCAAGGCCGACAACGACCGCTTCTTGTCCGATGTAGAGGTGGCAGAAGCCGCCAATCAGGCCCATGCCGTAAAGCTGCCCGGCTTTTTCTTCGAAGCGACGGATCAGGAGCATTTCGCGATAATGACCGAGGAGTTCCTCAGCAGAGACGTTAGGTTTTGCGGACTTCTTTGGCGGCATTGATCCCTCCCAAAAGGCATACAGGAATTAGTTTAACGTTAAACCATTCCATAAAGCATAGGCGTGCGCAATGCCAGACGCAATTCAAAATTGCGACAATGTCGTTGCATATTGAGCAGTTGGTTACTGAATGACGACTTCGTCAGCGCGGATCAGGCCCAAAACGTCTCGGGCTTGCTGGTCGAGCAAATCCAGATCAAGGTAGGTGTCAGACAAACGCGTGGTCAGGTTTTCCATTTCAGCGACTTCGTCTTGAAGGCGCTGCAACTCTGCCTCGAGGGCGGCACCTTCGGCCTGAACCTCAACCCGTTTGAACACACCATAGTTTCCCTGCACGGCAGCAAAGGCAAAATAAAGGCCCAGCACCAATGTGCCAAAGAAATAAAGGATCGTGCCCACCGCGGGGCCGCTGCGCTGTGTCATTTTCTGCCCTTGTTGGCTGCTCTATCCGGCTGCCTAGGGTGAAAATTGCATATTTCACTTGCGAAGGGAATCCCAAATGGGCGCGGAAGTGGGAAAAAAATGGAATTTTTGTCAGTCTTGCGCAATTTCTGGAACAATTAGATCGTGATGATGTCCTAAACGCCGCGTTTCGTGCGCTCACGCCGGGGCGGCAGCGTAATTGGATCATTCATATCGATGGGGCCAAACAATCTGCCACCTGCACGGCCCGTGTGGAACGGGGCCGTGACAAGATACGCGCCGGCCAAGGTCAGTCGGAATACTAGATCGCTATCCTGCGACGGACGCCTGATAGATGGTGTCGATTGTGTCGGACAGCATTGCGTTGAATGTATCATCCGATTGTTGTGCAGACAGCCCTTCGGTCAAGGCGCGGCTAAAGCTTGCGATGATGCCAGCGTTCTGGGCCAAACGACGTGTTGCTTCTGCACGGTCATAGCCCCCTGAAAGCGCGACAACCCGCAAGCAGTTTGGGTGCGCAACGGTTGGCGCGTAATGCCCCGGCCTTTCTGGCAGCGTGAGTTTCAACATAACTGGAACCTCACCGGACCATGCATCCAGTTGCATTATCAGTTCGGCCAGTAGCATGTTTTCTGCCGCCTCTTTGTCGGGGGCGTTGATGTTCACCTCTGGTTCGATGATCGCGACAAGCCCGTGACTTGCGATGATCTTTGCGATTTCAAATTGCTGCGCGACGTTGGCGGCGATGCCTTTGGCGTTGGCTGAGTTGATGACGGATCGCATTTTGGTTCCGAACATGCCCGCCTTGACGGCGCGTTCCATCAAACTGTCGAGACCATCCATAGGCTTCATCAGTTGAACGCCATCGTGTTCGTCCATCAGGCCTTTGTCGCATTTCAGGAATGGCACGACGCCGTGGTCTTCCCACAAGGATTGCGCGGCGGGCTTGCCCTCAATTTGGCGGTCCATTGTCATTTCAAACAGGATCGCACCAACCACTTTTTCCCCGGTAAAAGATGGCGCCGTGACGATGCGGCTGCGCATTTGGTGGATCAATGCGTACATCTCATCGTCGTTGGAGTATTGATTTTCGTCTACACCATACTGGCGCAGCGCTTTGGGGGTGGAGCCGCCGGACTGGTCAAGAGCGGCGATGAAGCCTTTGCCTGCTTTGATTTGGTCAAATTGCGCTTGGTTCATAGCAAGGTCCGTCCTTTGGTGGTTGTTTCAACCTCCCTAGGCGGGTCGCATAATGCTTGGCAATCATGGTATCGCTAACGGTTCAGATGGTATCGCTAACGGTTTCCGAATTGGCAGAAAGGGCGGCTACACCGGGCAATTGTTTCCCTTCCATCCATTCTAGAAAGGCACCGCCAGCTGTCGAAATGTAGGTGAAATCATCTGCGGCACCGGCCTGATTCAGGGCCGCAACAGTGTCACCACCGCCCGCGACTGAGATGAGTTTCCCTGCTTTGGACAATGCCGCAGCCTTTCGGGCGGCTTCGTTCGTGGCTTTGTCAAAGGGTTCAATTTCAAACGCGCCCAATGGGCCATTCCAGACCAATGTGTTACAGTTTTCGAGAACCGCGATGATTTGCGCCACACTTTCAGGGCCTGCATCAAGGATCATTGCGTCATCCGGGCATTGATCGACGCTGACGGTTGAGTTGGCGGCACCTGCCTTAAACTCATGTGCGACAACGACGTCATGGGGGAGCAGGATGGTACAGCCCGCTTCGGCAGCCTTTTCGCCGATCTCTTGCGCTGTGTCTGTCAGATCGTGTTCGCAGAGTGATTTTCCGACGTGGTATCCTTCGGCGGCCAAAAAGGTGTTCGCCATGCCGCCGCCGATGATCAGGATGTCGACCTTAGTCACCAGATTGCCCAGAAGTTCCAGCTTCGTTGACACCTTTGCACCGCCGACAACAGCCGCAACAGGGCGTTTGGGGCGGCCAAGTGCGGCCTCTAGCGCGGAGAGTTCTTCGGCCATGAGGCGACCTGCGCAGGCTGGCAAAAGCTGCGCGAGCGCTTCGGTTGAGGCATGTGCGCGGTGGGCTGCGGAGAAGGCATCGTTGACGTAAATGTCGCCAAGGGATGCCAGACGTTTTGCAAACTCGACGTCATTGGCTTCTTCGCCGGGGTTAAAGCGCAGATTTTCCAACAACAGAATTTCGTCGCTCGCCATGTCCGCAGTGGCCTTTGCATAGTCTGTGCTGACAAAGTTGACGTTGCCGCCGATGACATCGGCGACGGTTTGCGCAATATGCTTGATCGACATTTCGGGAACGACCTGACCCTTGGGCCGCCCAAAATGCGCCATCAAGATCACCTTGCCACCTTTGGCCTGAATGTCCTTGACGGTTGGCACAATGCGTTCGATCCGTGAGGTGTCTGTCACCTTGCCGTTTTCAACGGGGACGTTGATGTCAACACGCACCAAAGCACGTTTACCTGCAAAATCCATGTCGTCGAGTGTTTTCCAAGTCATCAGACCGTCCTAACCAAATCAAATCTGCCCCTTCATCCGGCAAGCTTGCGCAATCGTCAACCGCGATGGCTTGGCTTTCAGGCAGTTGCGCCATATGTCAGAGCCAAATCAAGGACAGGAGTGCCAAATGGCCGATATCAAAGACCCAGAGAACACAATTATCATGACCCTCAAAGGTGGAGATGTGGTTATCGCACTGCTACCAGACGTTGCGCCCGCTCATACGGAACGGATGAAAGAACTGGCGCGTTCGGGTGCTTATGACAATGTCTGCTTTCACCGGGTGATCGACGGTTTCATGGCCCAGACGGGTGATGTTCAGCATGGCGATATGGAGGACGGATTTAACATCGGTCGTGCAGGCACAGGTTCATCTGATCTTCCGGACCTGCCAGCGGAGTTTTCAAAGCTGCCGCATGCGCGTGGATCTTTGGGCGCGGCGCGTTCACAAAACCCGAATTCTGCGAACAGCCAATTCTTTATCAACTTCAAAGATAACGACTTCCTTAACGGTCAGTACACTGTTTACGGGCAGGTGCTGTCAGGGATGGAGCATGTGGATGCCATTCAAAAGGGCGAGCCACCTACGAACCCAGACCGGATGATCAAAGTTGTGGTGGCCGCCGATGCGTAATTGTCTGATTGCCTTGGCGATGATGACGTCGCCTGCATTTGCCGCCGGGTTAGAAATCGACGTTGTGGGTAAAGCCAGCGGCACGATTGTTATCGACTTGTTCGAAGATGTTGCACCGCTTCATGTGGCACAAATCACGACGATTGCCTCTGAGGGGCAATACGATGGTGTGGTGTTTCACCGCGTGATCGAAGGGTTCATGGCGCAAACTGGCGATGTTCAGTTTGGCAAGGTCGATGGTGATACGGCGGGTGCTGGGCGCGGCGGGTCTGAACTGCCGGATATTCCGGCGGAATTTTCCGACATCAATTTTGCCAAAGGCGTGGTTGGCATGGCGCGGTCCCAAAATCCCAATTCTGCCAATAGCCAGTTCTTTATCATGTTTGACGAAGGCAGTTTTTTGAACGGTCAATATACGGTCGTGGGTCAGGTAACCGAAGGCCAAGAGGTGGTTGATGCGATCAAACGCGGCGATGGTCCAAATGGAGCGGTCACCGGGGACGCTGATTATATGGCCGCTGTGCGCGTCACTGAATAGCAAAATGGGCCGGGGGAGATCCCGGCTCCTCGAGCCAAAACGCATGAAACGCAAATGCAAACATCACATCTTGGGTTTGCGACTGCCTTCGGCGAGTGTTTATTTGGCCAGATGAAGTTGACATCCCGCGCGTGGCGGCGCCATGTCGCGGGATGGAGCAAAAGTCATCAATTGATCTTTTTGGGGCCGTGGCCTTGTCAGCGTTTTCGCTGCTTTTGGCGTTCAATCAGGTTGTGATCAAAGTCACCAATGGAGGTTTGCAGCCGGTGTTTTTTGCCGGCATCCGTTCTGTTGGGGTTGTTGTTTGTGTCCTCCTTTGGATGCGGTTTCGCAGGATTCCCCTCCGTTTTGTGCCCGGAACATGGATTTGGGGGGTGCTGGTTGGCATTGCCTTTGCGATTGAATTTTTACTGCTGTTTGTCGCGCTGGATTTGACCACTGTTGGTCGTTCTGGCGTTATTTTCTATTCGATGCCGGTTTGGTTGGCATTGATGGCGCATGTGGTTTTGCCCGATGATCGCATTACCAAGGTGAAAGCTGTTGGGTTGACCTTTGCACTGGCGGGGGTCGCTGTGGCGTTGCTGGATCGCGGGCAGGGTGAGGCATCGTTGGTCGGCGATTTGGCGGCCCTTGGGGCCGCGATCGGTTGGGCGTTGACCGCGATCATTGCCAAAGCTTCGCCGTTGAAGGCTGAGCGGCCTGAAGTACAGCTGCTGTGGATGGTCTTGGTGTCAGGGCCGCTGTTGTTGATCATGGCGCCGTTGTTTGGGGAGCTTATTCGCGATTTACGTCCCATTCATCTGTGGGGGTTGGCGTTTCAAATCGTGGTGGTCGTCACATTTGGATTCATTTTTTGGCTATGGCTTTTGTCGATTTATCCCGCAACCGGGGTGGCGTCGTTTGGGTTTTTGTCGCCAGTCTTGTCCGTGCTTTTGGGTTGGGCATTATTGGGGGAAGAGCTGCGTTGGTCGATCCTTCTCGCTTTGATCTTGGTGGCGATTGGTATTCTTTTGGTGAACAGGCCTGTCAGGTCCCGCAAAATGTCTGGCTGATCGCTTCCTCCCTTCGGGGGGCGCGGCTGTATTTTTCGTGCCGTTCATTAGGGTTTGTGACCGCCGCCAGCATGTCGTGGAACGGGGCATAGTTGCCATTCAGACCGGCTTGAATAACCTCTTCGACCAGATGGTTGCGCGGGATGACTTGTGGGTTTGCTTTGCTCATAATGTCGGCATAGTTTTCAGCGCGTCTCGCCTGCCATTTTGATGCCCAAGTGTCAAAGGCTGCCGCGTCCGTGATATGATCACGGGCAGCATTTGTGTGGAGCGCGGCAAAGGTTTGGGTGAAGTCTGATCCGACCATGAGGTCGAGGAAGTCTTGGATGAGTTCCGCGTCGTCCAATGTTGGGTTCGCAAGCCCGAATTTTGCGCCAAAGACCTGTAGCCATTGCGTTTGATAGACCTCAGAAAACCCATTGACGGCATGGGTAAAGGTTTCGATGGCGGCGGCCTCGTCTGGCATCAACGGGATCAGCGATGTGGCCAATTGCGCAAGGTTCCAGATCGCGATGCGTGGCTGGTTGCCATAGGCGTAGCGCCCGGTTTGGTCGATAGAGCTGAAGACCTTGCCGGGGTCATATTCGTCCATAAAGGCGCAAGGGCCATAGTCGATGGTTTCCCCCGAAACGGCGCAATTGTCGGTGTTCATTACCCCGTGGATAAAGCCCAGCCCCATCCATTTGGCGATCAAGCTGGCTTGCGCTTTGATCACGGATTTCAGCAGATCCTCTGGTCCGTTGGCATCCGGATAATGGCGGGCGATTGTGTGATCTGTGAGGGGTTTCAACAGGTTGGTCTGTCCGCGCGCGGCGTAGACTTGGAACGTTCCGACCCTTATGTGACTGCTGGCAACCCGTGTAAGGATCGCACTGGGGAGGGCCGTTTCGCGCAAGACGTCTTCGCCTGTGGTGACCGCGGCGAGGGCGCGGGTGGTGGGGACGGATAGGGCGTGCATGGCTTCGGAGACGATGTATTCGCGCAGGACGGGGCCGAGCCAGCTGCGCCCGTCGCCGCCGCGCGAGAAGGGGGTTCGGCCTGACCCTTTGAGTTGGATGTCAAAGCCTGCCACCTCGCCCAGCAAAATTGCGCGACCGTCGCCGAGCTGGGGATTCCAATTGCCAAATTGGTGACCTGCGTAAAGCTGGGCGAGGGGGGCGGCACCGGTTGGCACGGCGTTGCCTGAGAGCACCTCAACCGTCAAATCACTGATGTCTAACCCCAAGGTATCGCACAGTTTTTCGTTGATTGTGATCAGCTTTGGCGCGGCCACGGGGACCGGATTTTGGCGGGTGAACATCCCGTCTGGCAGGCGGGAAAAGCTGTTGTCAAAGGGGATGGGCATGATGTGAAACTTTCCTAAGCGCGGCCATGTTTGGACGGCGGATTGGGGGCAGTTTACCTGCCATGACAGGGGTCGCAACAGCCATATCTGAGCGCCCTTTTTGGGGGGTAAAAGCGGTAGGTTAACGCGGGTTTTGCGGGGTCAACTGCGCCGCACAGGCTGTACACACCTTGTACACAGTTGGTCGGCAAATCATGGTTAACGCGCTGTTTGGCGCGATTTGGGCCCCAAAACCGGGTCCGAGGCGGTTATTTAGTTAACAGAGTATTTATTCAAGAAATCAATGTCGGGTTCAACGCCTAAGCCGGGGCCGTTTGGAACGGCCACAAAACCTGCTGACGCTTTGACCTGCTGTTGGATCGCCATCGGTTCCGTCAGCAGATTATCGCGAAAGATGTTTTCAGTTGTGTCAAATTCCAACAACGGCTCCCACGGGTTCAATCCACCGGGGAGCGCGGGCATTGCGGCGAGCAATTGCAGGTTGGTGGCCACGGCAATCGCAGAGCCCCAGACGTGGTTGATCACAGGTGTGAAATGCGCGTGGCAGAGGGCCAGAACGCGGAGGTATTCTGAAATGCCGCCAAGGGCGCAGACCTCTGGTTGGGCGATGTCGAGACCGCGATTTTCAAGGATTGCGCGCCAGCCCCAGCGGTTGAACTCTGCCTCGCCGCCGGAGATGTTGACGTTAAGGCCTGCGCGGAGTTCGCGGTAGCCGTCATGGTCTTCGGGGGCGACGGGTTCTTCGAACCAGTAGGCATCTAACTCATCGAGGGCGCGGCCAACGTAGAAGGCGTCGGATGTTGTGTAGCAGTGATTGGCATCGGCCATGAATTTGAAATCACCGCCGACACCAGCGCGCACGGCTTGTGCCAGTTTCACATCCTGTTTTGGGCCGAGCCCCAGTTTCATCTTGGTCGCGACAAAGCCCATATCGCGGATTTTGGCGGCTTCATCCTTGAAGCGTGCAAGATGATCCTCAAGGCTTTCGCGTTTGAGCATCATGCCATAGCCGTAGGCCTTGACCCTCGTGCGGTGGGCGCCGCCGATGAGTTTGTGGATTGGTAGGCCCGCGACCTTTCCGGCGATGTCCCAGAGCGCGATGTCCACGCCAGAGAGCGATTGAAGCGGCATCCCCTTTTGCCCGTGATCGCGCAACAGGTTGTAGACATTGTGCCAGATTACATCGCGGTCCATTGGATCGGCGCCAAGGATCATAGGTTGGATCACGCTTTCGACGATGGCCTTGTTGGCGCGTGCGACGTTGCCAGGGCCAAAGCACTCGCCCCAACCTGTGACGCCTTCGTCTGTTTGCACCTCAACGATATGGGCGGTGCGGCGGGTGTAGAATTGTTGGGAATAGCCCAGTTCCTGCGGCATGTCGCATTTTAGGACGTGACTGATGACTTTGGTAATTTTCATAGCAATGCCATGTGTTGCGGGTGCGGTTGATCTAGCATTGATCAAATGCGCGCATGACGCAACTGCGGTGCAGTGCTTGATCGCCGCTAGAGCACGCGTGTCATGCGAGTTTGGCCGTTGCGGGATTTGAAGCCTGCTTTTTCATAGAGCCGTTGCAGGGAGGCTGCGTTGTCTTTCACATCTAGGTGGATGGCCGCAACGCCGGCGGCCTTGAGCGTGACGGATAGCGCTTGGAGCGTTTCGCCTGCGATGCCGCGACCGCGGATGGTGTCGCGGATGTAAAGTTCGTCAATGGTGGCGTTTTGGCCGCCATCCTGAATGGCCCAGCCAAGTGTGACGATGCAATAGCCCACGGGCGCGCGTTTTGGGCCCATGAGATAGGCCATGCCGTAGGGACAACCATCTAGGAGGGGCGCTGCGGCGCTGGCGCGGTCATCGCTGGTTTGCTCAAAGGCAAATTCTTGTGCGAGGCGTGACATCAGATCGCCAAGGACGCTGGCGTCGTCAGGGGTGCAAAGGTGGAGGGCTGTGTTCACAAGCGGGCCAATCGTTCGGTAAGCAGGGCAAAGAAGCCGTCAGCGTCGAGGTCGCCGACGAAGAAGGCGTTGGCGGGGCGATCTGTGACGCGCCACCAATCGGCGACGGTCATGCCACGGGTCAGTTCAGACTGGGTTTCGATTTCCACGTTGATCTGGCGACCTGTGAAGAGGTTGGGATTGATCAGATAGGCGATGGTGCAGGGATCGTGCAGTGGCGCGCCTTCAGAACCATATTTTTCTTTGTCGAAGCGTTCAAAGAAGTTGGTCCAAGCGGCGACCATATCGCCGACCTTAGTGCCCATGTCGCGGAAGGCTTGCACGCGGGCGGCGGTTGCCAGCGCCTTGTGCGTGACGTCAAGCCCCATGACCACAAGGGGAGCGCCGGATTTGAACACGATTTCAGCGGCTTCGGGATCGACGTAGATGTTGAATTCAGCTGCCGGGGTGATGTTGCCAACTTGGAAATAGGCGCCCCCCATGAGGACGATTTCTTGCACTCGTTCGACAATGTCGGGCGCCTTTTGGAAGGCCAGTGCGATGTTGGTGAGCGGGCCAATGGGGCAAAGCGTTATGGTTTTGGCCGGTTCTGCGCGCAGGGTGTCGATGATGTAGTCCACCGCGTGTTGATCTTGGAGCGGCATTTTGGGCGCGTCCATTTTCGGCCCGTCAAGCCCGGTTTTGCCGTGGACGTGTTCGGCTGTCACCAGTGTGTGTTTTATCGGGGCGTCGGCACCTGCGAAGACCTTGACGTCAGAGCGACCCGCCAGTTCGCAGACGATGCGCGCGTTTTTCTCAGTCAGCGCGAGGGGGACGTTGCCCGCAACGGCGGTGATGCCGAGGAGATTGACGTTTTCAGGGGAGGCCAGGGCCAAGAGGATCGCGACGGCGTCGTCTTGACCGGGATCGGTGTCGATGATGATGTTGCGGATGGTCATGAATGGGTCCGGTGTGTGTGCGCGCGCAGGATGCCCTGTCTGGCTCAGATGGGCAAGGTGGCTTTTCAAAACGGGGCGGCTGGCGCCGCGTTTGATTTATCTGCGCTGGGGCCGCGCGTGCCTTGGGGGTGCCCCCCAAACCCCCATGAGTATTTTTGGCAAGATGATACGAGCGCTAGGTGTTAAAGCCGCTGGGCGGCTTTTAGTTTTTGGGCCAGTGGTTCGGCTTTGGTCGTATTGCTGGTAAGGGCGAAGATGTAGGCTTGGGTTAGGAAGAAGTATCGCGCGTCTTCGTCCGCGCTTTGGTCGGCGGCTTGGGTGTAGAGGTCGATCAGTGCGGATGTGTTGCCTTTTGTATGGGCGGCGAGCAGTTGGTCGTTCAGGGTCATTTAAGCGCGCGATGGGATTGGATCTGCGTGGCGATCCAGTCGTGAAAGCAATGGGTGGGGCTGTCCATGACCGGGCTGAAGCGGCCACCGTCAAACCCCGGGGCACGGCGTCCTTTTTGCATGCCTTCGACGACGGAGATGTCTTCGACAAAGACGCCTTTCCACAGGTCCGCGTTTTTGGCGCGCAAGTTGGCGTCGGTTTGGGGGTGCGCGTAGTAGAGGTGAATGTGTTCTGTGGTTTGGGTGAGGGTGACGGGTTCCAAAAGGATGACGAACCAATGGTCGCGCTGCACGCCGAGGAGGACGTTGGGGTAAAGGGCGATGTATTCGCCGCCGGTTTTCATGCCATCCGTGAGGTTTTTGAAATCGGGGAAGGTGTTGCCTGCGGTGTCGGTGAGTTGGCGGTAGACCAGCGTGCCTTGGCCGCTGTATTGGCCTGGCTCTGCGATGTTGTAGTGATCTTCGAGGCGGGAGTAGCTGTTTAATCCCGGGTGGACCCAAGGCAAATGGTAGCTTTCGCAGTAGTTTTCCACAGCAAGTTTCCAGTTGGTGTGGACGCCGAGTTGGAAGGTGCTGTCCGCGCCGCCGTGATACATCGGCTGATCCACGATGGACCAGCGCGCGATGAGATCTTTGTGAAGATCCTCGAACGGGTCTGCCTTGCCGTCGATGTTGACAAACACGGTGTCAAACCAGATGTGGCTGCGGACTTCGTTCAGGCCGAGGGTGGATTTGTCGATGGCCGCGTGGGTGTTGTGGCCCGCACCGCCCACATGGGGGGTGGCGACAAGCGCGCCTTTGGTCGAATAGCACCAGGAATGATAGGGGCAGCGAATGGCCCCTTCGATTTTGCGCGGGGCATCCACGAGGATCATGCCGCGATGGCGGCAGATGTTTTCAAACACCCGCACCTGACCGTCGCTGTCGCGGATCAACAAAAGCGGGATACCAAGGAAGGTGATGGGTTTTGCGTCACCCGTTTCTGGAACTTCTGATGCGACGGCCAGACCGGCCCATGTGGCAAAGAGGACGGCGTGTTTTTCTTCGTCAAAGACCGCAGGATCGGTGTAATGGGCGTTGGGCAGGCCTTGCGCCTGTTCGATGGGGCGACGCACGGCGCTGAGGTCTGTGGCGGGACGATCGTTGGCCATTTGTGCCGCTTTCCTGCAAAAATTCTTTTGCAAAGCCTAGCAAGGTTTTGGCGCAAAATCACGGTTTGGGAGCGACATCGCGTTTTGTCACAGCGACATGGGGTGGCTGGTGCAGCGCGGGGCGCAAGCGCCCTTTAAGCAAAGATCGCTTGCGGTCTGGTCCCTAACCTGCGCCGGGTTGTTTTCACATGGCGTCTGGCCCGCGCGACAAGGCGGCGACGCCGGTGCGTGCGACCTCTTCCAAACCCAAGGGACGCATGAGGTCGGCGAAGGCGTCGATCTTTTCCGGGGTGCCGGTGATTTCAAAAATGAAGCTTTCCAGCGTGCTGTCGACCACATTGGCGCGGAAGATATCGGCGAGGCGGATCGCCTCGATCCGGTTGTCGCCTTTGCCCGTGACCTTGAACAGCGCCAGTTCGCGCGCGACATGTGGTCCCTCGACCGTAAGGTCGTGGACGTCGTGAACGGGCACGATGCGGCCCAGTTGCGCCTTGATCTGGGTGATGATCTGCGGCTTGCCGGAGGTGACGATGGTGATGCGCGAGCGGTGCCCTTCGTGATCAACCTCGGCCACTGTGAGGCTTTCGATGTTGTAGCCACGGCCAGAGAAAAGGCCGATGACGCGGGCCAGAACGCCGGGTTCGTTTTCGACGATCACCGCGAGGGTGTGGCGTTCGATTGCGTCGCCAAAGGTGGAGCGCAGGTTATAGGCGGAGTGGCTGTTGGCGCCTTTTTTGATTTTGAGTGGTGACATTACTTTTGTCCTTTTGCCCTAATGGCGCTCTCTAGCCGTTGGATTTGGCTTTCGATTAGTTCTTTGTTAAAAGGTGACGTTTCGCTCTCCATCGCCGCCCGCTAATAATTTAATTGATCTACCTTTCGACCACCCACCTTTCGATAGTGGGCTTGGATGGCTGCGGCGCTTTTTAGGTGATTGGCCGCGAGCGTGCTTCCCCAATGACGGTTTTTTGTCCGGTGAGCTGTTGCAATTTCATTGGCCGAGCCGTCAGTGCCGTAATCCAATCGTTGTCGGTCTTTCCGCCTGATCTTGCGATTTGCGGCAGCTTTAATGGCTGGTTCGTGCTTTCGTGCAGCTTTGTCCGATCCGTTGGAGACAATTTTTCGCTGACGTGAGAGATCCTTTTGCTTTTTGGCTATAGGATCTCTCGCCTTTCGTGTGGCTTCAT
>CAKZVL010000020.1 GCA_937922155.1 uncultured Paracoccaceae bacterium
GTAGACTTTGAGGCGGTCGTGGAAGAAAGACAGGAGTTCGCGACCAATTGCATTAAAGGTTGGAAGTTGAATAACTTCGTCGCAATCCGGCAAAGCACTCCACATTTGTAATTGCGTGATGCTTGAAACTTCAGATAAGCCCTTAGTCAGTGTTATCGGCGAATCTAATACGTCCTCTAGCTCGACGGACAACGTGTCTTCGTTTGACCATATGCAATTGATGGATTTATATGCTGTGCCTCTGGCATGATTACATTCCACGAATATGTTTTGAGTTCCAAAAACCATTGAACGCAAAACATTCATGTATGCGCTCCTCAGAAAAGGTAGCAGATTAAGTTTCGGCTCTAACCGAATAACCCCCAACGCCGCACGTCGCAGTGCAAAGGGGTCTTTCGACCCTGTTGGCTTTTCATCAATCGCCCAGAACCCAGTCAGCTTATCCAGCTTTTCCGCTAACGACACAGCCACAGAAATGGCGGCGGTCGGCACATCATCAGACGGGCCAAGCGGTGAATAATGCTCCTCGCAAGCGGCAGCGACCTCCTCAGGCAGACCAGCGGCTTCACTGTAATAACGCCCCATAAGCCCTTGAAGTTCGGGGAATTCATATACCATCTCAGACGACAGATCAGCCTTCGCCACCTGTGCCGCCTTGCGTGTCAATTCTACATCGGCGCCAACAGCCGGGGCCAATTCGACGGCCAAAGCTTCCATGCGTTCAATCAGCTCAAACTGGCTGCCCAGTTTGTTGTGGAACGTCACGTTCTTAAGGCTTTCCAGCCAAGGCTCCATCCCTGCCTTCGCAACCCGCAGATCATTCTCCCAAAAGAATTTTGCATCCGCCAACCGCGCCGACAGCACCTTTTGATTGCCCGCAAGGATCGTGGCACCATTATCCGCAGTTTCCATGTTCGCGACGGTCACGAACTGGCAAATTTTTTCAGCCTTATCGCGCACGGAAAAGAACTTTTGATGCTCTTTCATCGAGGTCTGCAAAACCTCTGCCGGCAGCTCAAGGAAATCCGCGCCAATCTTACCAATCAACACGACCGGCCATTCAACAAGGCCCGCAACCTCAGCCAGCAATCCCTTATCCTCAACAACCTCTAGCCCTTGGGCGAACGCCATATTGGTGGCATCGTTCCAGATCATTTCGGCCCGTTCATCGGGGCGCAAGATCACCTTTGCGCGCTTTAACTTTGCCTCATAATCCTCGAAAGATTTTACAGAAATTTTGCCTTCGGACAGAAACCGATGCCCATAAGTGAAATCGCCAGATGTGATCCCGTCGATGTCCACAGGAACGACATCTGCGCCAGCTTCATCACTCAATAGGCAAATCATGGAATGGAGCGGGCGCACCCATTTCAGCGGCCCCGCACCCCAGCGCATGGACTTTGGCCAAGGAAAGTTACGAACCGTGTTTTCCAAAACCTCAGCGATAATGTCGGCGGCCATGCGCCCCGGCTTTTCAATCACCGCAAAGTACACCTGCCCCTTTTTGTCATCGCGCACCTCTAGGTCATCGCGCGACAAACCCGCTCCACGCAGAAACCCATCAATCGCTTGATCAGGCGCGCCAACCTTTGGCCCTTTGCGTTCTTCACGCACCGGTTTGCTTTCGCCCAGCAATCCTTCGACAGACAGGGTGAGCCGACGCGGCGTGGCGAACGCGGCGGCACCGGAATAGGTCAAGCCCGCCTCGACCAAACCATCAGTTATAAGTTTGCGCAGATCGTCCGCCGCGCGCTTTTGCATGCGGGCGGGAATTTCTTCGGAGAACAGTTCAATCAGAAGATCAGGCATTAGTTCTGGCTTTCGGGGGCTTTGGGGGGTTCGGGGCACGTCTCGGGCAGCGGATCACCGTCAAACAAAACCACACCACATTCATTAATTTGATGCCACGCAAATGCACTGCCATCAGGATAAACCGCAACAACGCGGTCGACGCCATAGATCACGTTTTCTTCGCCCATAAAGGCAACCGCATGACCAATTTCGAGATCCGAACCAATCTGCTGGGCGTCAAAGCAATCAAACCACTTGGGCGCGACCAATGGTGCCGCTTCCTCATAGACCTCGAATGTTTCTGTCATCATCGCCAATGACAACGGCGTGTCAAAACAAGCCCGATACCGGATCGGAGAGCTGTCAGAAGTTACACCTTCATAGTTTTCAGCCAGAATATCCTCGGTCGTGCCGCTGTAGGTCGTCATACGAATTTCTGCCAAGGGTGAATTCGCCTCGATCGGTTCGTAATATGCATAGACCTGCGCGTAATATAGCCCGATACCAGCCGCCAATGCTGAAATCATGATCGCCCCTATCATCAATTTTCCTTTGGTGTTGCCAGCCATCGCGCTCAACCGCCCTGCCCGTAATCACCGTTATGCACACCCAACATCACGCAGCCGCCCCGCCAGCGTTTGTCTGCACGAATGCGTCAGCACAGGCTTTGGCAAGCGCGCGAACCCGCCCGATATAGGCCTGTCTTTCAGTCACAGAGATCACGCCACGCGCGTCTAACAGATTGAACAGATGGCTCGCCTTGATGCATTGATCATAGGCTGGATGGGCCATGATAATGCGCTTGCCTGTTTTTGGGTCCTCATCTGGTTGCTCCAGAATGCGAGCGCATTCCGCTTCGGCATCTTTGAAATGCTGCAACAGAGCCTCTGTATCGGCCACGTCAAAATTCCAACGCGCGTATTCTTCTTCGGTCTGTTTAAAGACATCGCCATAGGTCAGTGGGATTGGCGCGTCAGGATCGTTAAACGGCATATCCATCACATGATCCACACCAAGGACATACATCGCCAACCGTTCCAGCCCATAGGTCAATTCACCCGATACAGGCTTGCAATCATGCCCGCCCACTTGCTGGAAATAGGTGAACTGGCTGACTTCCATACCATCACACCAGACCTCCCAGCCAAGCCCCCAGGCACCCAGCGTTGGGCTTTCCCAGTCGTCTTCTACAAAACGTATGTCATGTAGCTGGGAATCGATGCCAATGGCCGCCAGCGAACCAAGATAAAGCGCCTGCAAATCCGGCGGCGACGGCTTTATCAAAACTTGGTACTGATAGTAATGCTGTAGGCGGTTGGGGTTTTCTCCATAGCGGCCATCAGTGGGACGCCGCGATGGTTGCACATAGGCCGCAGCCCATGGGTTAGAGCCAAGCGAGCGTAGCGTTGTCGCAGGATGAAATGTCCCTGCTCCCACCTCCATATCATAAGGCTGCATGATCGCGCAGCCGTGTGCTGCCCAATAAGCTTGAAGCCTGAGGATGATCTCTTGGAAACTACGTGGTTTATCGGCCATAACGCCCTCGTTCATAGATTGGGCGTTGCATACGGGCGACAGAGCGGAGCGTCAATCAGGACCACCCTTTCAAAGCCGCGTTATCCTGTCGATTTATGCTGCAACCGGTACCACGTCAGGCTAAGACAAGCCGCAGGCGCAAATTTGAGCCAAGAACCAGTGACCGGGATAAGAATGACAAAAATTTTTGTAACTTTCGCTTTCATGCTGATGACCGCATCATCGGCCGTTGCTCAGCAACTTGTCTGGCTGCAAGTCGAAGCATTTCCCACATTGCGTGAGGCACAAGACCGTGTGCGTGAATACGACGCGGAACTGGACGACGTTGCTGGGTTTTACCTTGGCGGCGATTGGTACGGTATTGCCCTAGGCCCCTATCAGCGTCCGGACGCCGAACGCCTGATGCGCCAATTAAAGGCCCAGCGTGCCATTCCACCAGACGGTTTCATTTCAACTGGACGAAACTATCAGCAACAATTTTGGCCCGTCGGCGTCGCAGCTCCCGCGACAGCGCAATCCGTGGAACCTACAACTACAGACGAGACACCTGTGGCAGAAGTTAGCCCGATCCAAGTTCCCGACGAAACACCGCGACAAGCCCGCGCGTCAGAATCCCTTTTGACCCGCGATGAAAAGCGGGAGCTCCAAGTCGCCTTGCAATGGGCAGGTTTTTACAGGGCTGCGATTGATGGCGCCTATGGTCGCGGCACGCGAGCCGCGATGCGCCAATGGCAAACGGCCAACAACCACGAGGCCACGGGCATTCTAACAAGTGGCCAGCGGGTTGAACTCTTGGCTGCTTATAATTCCATCCTGGAAGGCATGGACCTACAATTGGTGCGCGACGATGCAGCCGGCATCGAAATTCAAATCCCGACTGGGGTTGTCGCCTTTTCTGAGTATGAGCCGCCGTTCGCACGTTTCGACCCCAAGGGCGACATCCCCGCCCAAGTGCTGTTGATAAGCCAAGAGGGCAACCAAGAACGATTGTTTGGGCTTTATGAGATTTTGCAAACCCTCACCATCTTTCCCAAAGAGGGTCCGCGCAATCGAGCGCGAAACGCGTTCACAATCGAAGGGGTCGGCGACGGTATCCATTCTTATGCGACTGTCGGACTTTCAAACGGGCAGATCAAAGGTTTCGCACTGATCTGGCCAGAAGGTGACGATGATCGCCGACGTCGCATCTTGGATACAATGATCAAAAGCTATCAGCCTATTCGCGGTGTATTGGACCCGAGCCTGGCCCGTCCGGGTGAAGATCAAGCGATTGATCTTGTCGCGGGACTTGAAGTGCGCAAGCCAAAACTATCGCGCAGCGGCTTTTACATCGACGCGGATGGCACGGTTTTGACAACGACCGAAGTGATTGGACAATGCGAGGATGTGACCATCGACAAGGAACATCCAGCGGATGTCGTCCATATTGATGAGCGTATAGGAATTGCGATCTTAAAACCGCAAAACGGGTTGTCGCCCATCAGTGTTGCAGCTTTCCAAACGGCCGTTCCACGCCTTCAGTCGGAAATTGCGGTCGCGGGCTATCCTTACGGCGGTGTTCTGACGACCCCAACACTGACCTTTGGCACATTGGCCGACATCCGCGGCCTGCGCGGTGAAGAAGAGTTGAAACGCCTGTCGCTCACAATCCAACCCGGCGATGCCGGCGGCCCAGTATTTGACAACGGCGGGGCCGTTTTGGGGATGTTGCTGCCCAAAGCCAACCAAGATGGCCAAGTCTTGCCAGAGGGTGTCAGTTTTTCAGTTGATAGCGATCAAATCCTCGCCTCACTCGAAGAAGCCGGCATCACGGCAGAGCGGACAGACACCTTGGCCTTTATGCCCCCGGCGATCCTGACGGCCCGGGCTGCGGATCAAACCGTACTGGTCAGCTGCTGGTAAGGTAGGTTTAAACCCACCCTACGCCAAAGCTATGTCGCTTTGCACATGGATGATTGTTGGGCCGCTATAGGTCAGCGCGGTTTTGACAGCCGCTTGCATCTCAACCAAGGTCTTGGGCCGTGCTGCCGCCGCGCCGTAGGCCTGTGCGAGTTTGACAAAGTCGGGGTTCTTTTGAACCACCGCGTTGGGCGCGATTTGCGCGCGCACCATGCTGTCTTCAATCTCGCCCAATTTTCCGTTGTCCCAGATGATGATGGGCAAGCACAGCTCCAGCTCCACCGCGACCATCAATTCTTGAAGCGTGTATTGGAACCCATAATCGCCCGCGATGGCGACCACGGGTTTGTCCCCTACCCCAATCTTTCCGCCAATAGCAGCGGGAAGCGCGTAGCCCAGCGTGCCAAAGCCGTACGGGTGGTGCCAGTGACCGGGGCGATCCATCGGCCAAACCTCTTTCGCGGCATAGGCGAATTGGGTCATGTCGGAGTAGATCATTGTTTGGGGCGGGAGCGCTTCTTTGAGGGCGTCCGCGACGGGCAAAATACCGGGACGTTCGGCGTTGATTTCGGCGCGCATGCGAGTGCGGAAGTCTGAGACTTCGGCGGCAGTCCAGCCAGGAGTTTTCTGCGCCTTGAGATTCTCTCGTAATGCACTGAGGCACGTTCCAACATTTTGGTGGATTGCCCATGCTATATCTTTCGAACGGGCCAATACCTCTTTATCTGTATTCACCAAAACAAGCGGACAGCTATTACCCAGCTCATTACGCCACAAATCTACTTCTGATAGATCTGTTCCAAATGCCACAACCAAGTCAGCCGTCGAAAGAACTGCTGCGCTTTCTGGCCTTGCAAG
>CAKZVL010000021.1 GCA_937922155.1 uncultured Paracoccaceae bacterium
TGAGGTCGCCGCCCTTGGCCGCGTGATAAAGCGCAAACGCGCGGCCAATGCCCGCAGAGGCACCGGTGATCAGGGCAGTGTTGGGCATGTGGTATCCTTTCGAGTGTTTGGCATACCTATGTGGCTCGGCGACCCGTTTCAACCGGACAATGCCGCGCAGGTTCTTGTGCAATCAATGGGGGAGGTCCATGTTGGAGGGATGGATGTAGTGAATGCGATGACGATTGAGGTTGTGCGGAGGGGGCAGGAGTGGTCCGCGCTGGAACTGGCCGTGCTGGAGGCTTGTCGGACGGGTGAAGTCGCAGTGCTTCCGGACAAAGCGGATAGGCCTGAAGATATAAAAGACGCTGACCGTCGGGTCCGGCCTGGACTGATCCGCTATCTGATGCTCGGTGGTTGCGCTAGCAAAAGCGAATACAGCCGTAGACCGCACTCTAAAGGAGTTCATATCAAAGGAGGTTGGCTCGACGGTCCGCTTGATCTGGTAAGCTGTGACAGTCCAGTAATTTAACCTTACAAAACTGTTTATTGCCGTACGCTCTAGAGATGTTCGATGCAAATATTGGTGGACTCTATCTGACAGGTAGCCGCGCCATAGAACGGCTCAACCTGCAATGCCTAAAGATTAAGTCCGACGTTCATCTAAGCCAAGGCTTTATCGCTGAAAGGGGTGTTGAACTCGTCGGCGCCCGGATCGACGGTCAGGTCGCTTGCATTGATGGCAAATTCTTCAAATCTAAGGCTTCTCTTAACTGCAACGAGTATCTCCCGGCCTTTGACGCGAATGTGGCGCACATAGGTGCAGCACTTCATCTGAGCGGCGAAGAATTTCTTGCCAAGGGCGAAGTGAATTTGGTCGGGGCGAAAATAAAAGGTCAGGTCTCTTGCACCAAAGGCACGTTCAGCAATCCGGGTGGCTATGCTATTAATGCTAATACGGCACAATTAGGATCCGATATCCAGCTTTGGCAGTCCAAAGTTGAGGGAGCCATTTCCTGCTTGCGGATAAATATTGATGCGCACTTTTTTTGTGGCGGATTGAAACTGGATGGAAGCCTCAACTTAGATGCGTCGCGGGTCAAGCATGGGCTTTACTGGCAAAACGTTTCTGGCGAAGTTGATAACTTAAATTTGCGCAACGTCCATGTCGGAACCTTAATCGACGACGCGCAAAGCTGGGATTGTGTTGAACACGTTCAGCTAAGTGGCCTGTCATACGACCGCCTTGATGATCCGTTGTCCATCACCCAACGCCTGAAATGGCTGCGCAAGAACAAGGTTGCGGATGTCACTCGCAAAGAGCGTGGAAAGCTGATCCGCCGCGTTGATCCCCCCGGTTTCAACCCCGGCCCTTGGTCGCAACTGGCAAAGACGCTGGACAAAACGGGCCAAAGGTCGATGGCGGCGCACATTCGGTTTGAGCGGGATAAATCGCAAAATCGCGCCGAGTTTAGCCGGGGGATTACAAGTCTTCCGTATATTGAGGATAGCCTCTGGCCTTGGATTAGAGAACGAAGCCTTTGGCCGTGGCTCAAATACGTCGCAAGCTGCATCTATGGCCTGCTGTTCGGATACGGGCACAAACCTGCGCGGGCTTTGATCTTCCTACTCTGCGTGGTTGGCTTTGCCGCTGTCCTTTACGGTGTGGCGTTTGACAAACATCAAATGGCCCCCAACTCCGCAGTGATCCTGACGTCAGAGGCGTGGCAAGCGGCGCTCGCCAATGGCTGTGACAAGGTCGATTGGGACAAGGTCGGATGGGATTGGACCATCCCGATCAACCAAGACTGCGTTATGCCGCTGAAGGCGTGGAACGACACCGCGAAAGAGGCGGTGGATTACGAAACCTTCCACCCCGTCCTTTATGCGGTGGACCTGTTCGTCCCATTGGATGCCTTGGGCCAAGAAACAACATGGGCCCCGGCGCGGGATCGCGGTTGGTGGGGCTGGTTGGCCTATGCCATGCGCATGCCGATCCAAATGGCAGGCTGGATCATCACCGCAGTGGGTGCCGCAGTCCTCACCGGGCTTGTCGGTCGCAAGGACTAACGAAAAAGGCCGCCCCTTTCAGGACGGCCTTTTCAAAATCTATATGCGGCCCCTAGCGACGCCGGTCGCGCCGCGAGGACATCGGTTGGAAGGCGACGCCGACGTGCGCTTCGCAATACGGTTTGCCTTGCTGCACGTTCAAACCGCAGAACCAGAATTCTTCCGTGGCGGGATCACCGACGGGCCATTTGCAGGTTTTTTCTGTCAGTTCCATCAAGGTCAGCTTTTTGGCGGTCTTTTCGACCTCATTCACCTTGGCCAATGCCTCTGGGCTGATCTCATTGGCAGAGGGCTGCGGCGGCAGCGGCTGACCTGCGGGAATGATCGCGCGGCGCGCAGCAGAAATCGGGATGCCGTTCTCGTCCAGCTCTTCCACTTCCTTTTCAGGCTTGGACGCAGGCGGGGCCTTTGTCGCCTTTGGCTTTGGTGCGGGCTTGGGCGCAGAGGGTTTCGCCGCCTTTTCTTTGGCCGCAGGTTTGGCCGTTGTCGCACCACCAGAACCGGCCCGGTTGGACAGGCCCAAACGGTGTACTTTACCAATCACAGCATTGCGGGTCACACCGCCCAGTTCCTTTGCGATCTGGCTTGCGGATTGGCCTTCGGCCCACATTTTCTTGAGCGTCTCAACGCGCTCATCAGTCCAGGACATATGTCTTCCTTCGGCTTCAGGCGGGATGGCCATAACATTACGGTCGATCCCCTATTTTAAGCATGGTAGCGGCGGATACAACCACCGCACGCCCAGAAGCTGCGAAAAGATGTCAGATGTGCCCGTCAAAGGGCGGGTGATGCCCGCATTATCTGCGAACATCCTTGTCTGCGGCCATTGACGCGCCAGAGTTTAGCGCGTCGTCATCCGGGATGGTTCCAAAAGGCGCACGCCAAAGTCCATCATGACCTCAACGAAGGTATCCATGTCAGGCAGATCGCCAAAGGGGATCATTTCCTCGCGGCCGTCTTGATAGACCAGCTTGACGTCAGATTGGTCGGTCCAATGTTGTACCTGCAAATGGTCAATCTGGCTGAGGGGCACCTCGCGTGGATTGCGCCATGCGGCCAATGTCAGGGTTTCCTGATCCAGGCGGAACCCCGCAACCGGCGATTTCATTAAGATCCACAATAGGCAGACCGCGATCAGCCCCCAGACCAAACCCAAGATGCGGGGATCACTGGTCAAAAGGCCGTAACCAAACAGAAACCCAATACAGGCCGCGGCGAACCACGTGACCTTGCGATTAGGCATTCTTTTGTATTCATAAACTTCACTCATGCCAATTGGCCTAAGCGGGCTTTAAGGCAGGAATGGGAACGACATGTGCGCCATCTGCGGCCATTTTGAACCGAAATTTTGATTTTTTGGTTTTATTTCCACGCCTGCTGGCCTATTGGGGTCAAATGATGAAACGCGCAACAATTTGTTTCCGACGCCGACGCTAATTCGCGTCTGCCCCTTCGCGTCCATCGCACCTTTCCCAATCTTGACACCAAGCCCTGCCCTTGGCACCCATGGCTTCTTAATTTGCAAAGGCTGATCCCATGATCCCGACCGTTTTGCCGACCTATAACCGCGCGCCCCTGACATTTGTGTCTGGGCAAGGCTCTTGGCTGGTGGAAGCGGATGGGCGACGTTTTCTGGATTTGGGGGCGGGGATTGCAGTGAATGCGCTAGGGCATGCGCATCCGGCGTTGGTTGGGGCGTTGACCGAACAGGCCAATGCGGTTTGGCACCTGTCCAACCTTTATGAAATTCCAGCCCAACAGGCGCTGGCGGACAAGCTGGTTGATCTGACCTTTGCTGATACGGTGTTTTTCACCAACTCTGGCACCGAAAGCTGTGAACTGGCGGTGAAGATGGCGCGCAAGTATTGGGCTGATAAGGCGCCGGAGCGTACAGAGATCATCACTTTTTCAGGCAGTTTCCACGGACGCTCCTCCGCGGGGATCGCGGCGGCGGGGTCGGAAAAGATGACCGCAGGCTTTGGCCCGCTCTTGCCCGGTTTCGTGCATTTGGACTTTGGCGACCACGATGCGCTGACAGCGGCGGCCGCGTCGCCTAGCGTCGGCGCGATCTTGATCGAGCCGGTGCAGGGCGAGGGCGGCATTCGCCCTGTGCCTGATCAATGCCTCAAGGGGCTGCGCGATCTGGCCGATGAACACGGGCTTTTGCTGATCTTTGATGAGGTGCAATGCGGCGTTGGGCGCACCGGAAAGCTGTTCGCGCATGAATGGGCTGGGATCAGCCCGGACATCATGATGGTTGCCAAAGGCATCGGCGGCGGCTTTCCCCTTGGCGCGGTGCTGGCGAGCGAAACCGCGGCCAGCGGGATGACGGCGGGGACGCATGGGTCAACCTATGGCGGCAACCCTTTGGGCTGCGCTGTGGGCGGTGCTGTGATTGATATCGTGTCTGATGACGCCTTTCTGGCCGAGGTCAGCCGCAAAGCTGGGCTGTTACGTCAAAAGCTGGAAGGGCTGGTGGCCGACAATCCGGACGTGTTCGAAAGCGTGCGCGGATCGGGCCTGATGATCGGGCTGAAGTGTAAAGCGACCAACATTGATGTGGTCAACGCAGGCTATGCCCACGAAATCCTAACCGTACCAGCGGCGGATAATGTGATCCGCCTGTTGCCTGCGCTGAACCTCACCGATGATGACATCAACGAAGCCATCACACGGTTGGACAAAGCGGCGAAATCGGTGGCGGCGGATGGTTAACTATACTTTTCGCAAGATCACGCCGCAGGATTACGGGTTGTTCAAGCGCTGGCTTGTCAGCCCGCATATCGACGGTTGGTGGGCGGATGCCAAGACGGAATTCGAACTGGTGGAACAGGAATTCGGCAACCCGCAGATTGCGATGAACATTGTCGAACTAAAGGGCGTGCCCTTTGCGTTTATCCAAGACTACGACGTAGACGCTTTCCCGATGCCGCAATACCGCGATGTGCCAAAGGGCGCACGCGCGATTGATACGTTTCTCGGCGATCCATCCTATTTGGGGGCGGGGCACGGTTCTGGGTATATTTCGCAACGCCTGAGCGAGCTGCGCGAACGCGCGCCGCAGATCGTCACCGACCCGGACCCCAAAAACGACCGCGCGATCCGCGCCTATACCCGTGCCGGGTTCCGACGCAGCCAACTGACAATGGGTGAAGACGGCGACCTTGTCCAAGTCATGGTGCATCCATAACTTCTTTGGTTTTCAAATACGCACCTTTTACCGCGCCAAGCGCGCATCATCAGAGACTTAAGCGATATGACCCATTTTCTTGATATCCATAAAACTGACGCAAGCGACTTACGCCGCATCATCGACAATGCCCATGCGATGAAAACTGCCCGTGCCGGGCGGCCCAAAGGCGCGCCGGACGATGATAGACCACTTGAGGGCCATATCGTCGCGCTGATCTTTGAAAAACCCTCAACCCGCACGCGTATCAGCTTTGACGTGGGCGTGCGCCAGTTGGGCGGGCAGACCATGGTGCTTTCTGGCGCGGATATGCAACTGGGGCATGGTGAAACCATCGCCGATACCGCGCGCGTTCTCAGCCGTTATGTCGATCTGATCATGATGCGCACGTTCGAAGAAGACACGATTTTGGAAATGGCGGAATACGCCGACGTGCCTGTGATCAACGGGTTGACCAACCGAACCCATCCTTGCCAGATCATGGCGGACGTTATGACGTTCGAAGAACACAGCGGCCCCATCAAGGGCAAAAAGGTGGTGTGGTGTGGCGATGGCAACAACGTTTTTGCCAGCTTCGCCCATGCGGCAAAACAGTTCGACTTTGACCTTGTGTTCACAGGCCCCGAACCGCTGGACCCTGAGCCTGCGCTGAGCGGGCTTTACCGCGTGGAACGCAACCCTGACATCGCGGTTGCGGGCGCTGATCTGGTCGTCGCGGATACATGGGTGTCGATGCACGATCCGCAATCGGCCCGCGAACGTCGCCACAACCAGCTGCGCGGCTATCAAGTGAACGAAGCGCTGATGGAAAAGGCCAAGCCGGACTCGCTGTTCATGCATTGCCTGCCCGCGCACCGGGACGAAGAGGCGACATCCGCCGTGATGGACGGCCCACATTCTGTCATCTTTGATGAGGCCGAAAACCGGCTTCACGCGCAAAAGGCGATTATGCGGCATTGTTTGGGAGTGTAGGTTTGATCAAATGTCTGAGTTTTCTTGCAGGGCTTTTCGCCCTGACCGGCGCCGCCAACCTTCAAAGGTGGTGATCGGGTCGCAAGGTAAGATCAGGCAAACTCTGCTGTCTTATCATCTTGCCAAAAATACTCCCGCCGGAGGCGCAGGACTATAGGGTCCTGACCCTAGATCGCGGTGAAATAGTTCTTCAGCGCGGGATCGTCGATCACCTTGGATGCGATGGACAGCGGGACCCATTGGCGTTTGCGCTTGTTGCGTTCGGGAAAGGTTTCGGACAGATGATCAACGTCGATCTGGTATAGGTCCAGCAAACAAGGGGTGACCTTTCCGCTGCGGGTTTGTTTGGTCGTCACTACACGCGACACAGGCTCTGCACTGACAGTCGCGGCAACAACGCCTGCTTCTTCCCATGCTTCTTGTTCGGCGGCTTGTGCATCGCTTTTGCCATCCATGGGCCAGCCCTTGGGCAAAATCCAGCGACCTTCGGAACTGGTGATCAGCAAAACATCACGGCCGTGATTGGTCGTGCGCAAGCAAAGCGCGGCCACTTGTTGGATCGGTTTTGCAAATGCGTTCCGCATGCCGTTCAGCACGGCCTGAGTGTCCGGTATCATGATGCTGCCTCAAGATTTTTTTGTTCTTTATTATGGGGAGGTTAACAATTCATGACGAAAAGATCAAATCACGTGCGTCGCCGCGGTTTGGCACGCAAGGTTGGGTCCGCTTCTGTCGGGTTTTCGGGCCAAGGGTGTTTGGGATAGCGTCCGCGCATGTCGCGGCGCACATCGCTATACGACGTGGCCCAGAATCCGGGGATGTCTTGCGTGGTTTGCACAGGCTTATGCCCCGGCGACAGCAGCGTCACCCGCAACGGTACGCGCCCCACCATTGGGTGTGTGGTTTGGCCAAACATCTCTTGCAGCCGTAGGGTAATTTCTGGCGCGGGCTGGCCGTAATCAATCGGGATGCTGCGCCCCAAGGGTGTGGTGAAATGCGCGGGCGCCTCTGCATCCAGCCGTTGCATCTGTTCCCACGAAAGCTGCGCGCGTAAGGCGGGTAGCAGATCAAACCCTTTCCACTGTTGCGCTGTGCGCACTCCATCCAGATAGGGCAACAACCAATCCTCTAGGCGCGCCATCAAGGCGTCATCGGACAGGTCGGGAAATCCATCCATCAGCGCGACACGCGCGCGAAACCATTCTGCGGCGGGCGTCAGGCGCAGCGCCAATTGGCGCACGCCCTCTAGCATCGCGGCAGACAGGGCATCCGCGGGCGCATCTTTCCAGACCCGATCTTGCAAAACCAGCGCGCCCAGCTTTTCCTGTTGGCGCGCGATGACTTTGCGGTCCCGTTTGGACCATTCGCACAGGCCGGACCATTCGATGTGATCGCCGTATAGCTCGCGCAGTTCACTATCGCTAAGCGCTGCGGCAAGGCGGACTTTCGCTTCGCGCCCGTCACCGTCCAGATCGCAGGCAACGATCAAACGCTGTGCGGCCAAGGGCGCATCGTTTGGCATGACAGCCCCCTTGCCACCAGACAGAACATATCGCGCATCATCACCGGGGCGGCGCAGCCCGATCCGGTCGGGATAGGCCAGCGCGGCCTGTTGCCCGGGTGAGAGGTCGACCTTGCCTGCGACCAATTTGGCCAGACGCGCCGCCTCTTTCGATATGGTCGCGGGCACATTGCGCAAACGCATCGCCAAATCCATATCGCCAGGCCCGCGCATATCGCTCAGAACGGCGGCAAGCTTGGCCGCGCCGGGGCCTGCAGTGACAAGCATATGCGCAAGGCGCGGATGCAGCGGTAGGCGGGCCACAGCCTTTCCATGATCGGTGATGCGCCCCTGATCCAAAACACCCAGCTGGGTGAGCAAGGCGCCCGCTTCGCCCAAGGCGACGGCGGGCGGGGCTGTCAGGAACGCCATTTCAGATGCCTCCGCCCCCCATTCGGCTAGTTCCAAGGCAAGCCCTGTCAGATCCGCCGCTTCAATCTCCGCCGGGGGAAAGGCGGGCAGGGCGCCGTCCTCTGCCTTGGCCCAGAGCTTGTAACAATACCCTTCTGCGACACGTCCCGCACGGCCCGCCCGTTGCGTCGCCTCAGCCCGGCTGACCGGTTCGGTCACAAGGCGCGACATGCCAGAGCGGGGATCAAACCGTGCCCGGCGTGATTTGCCCGCATCCACCACCACGCGCACGTCTTCGATGGTGAGAGAGGTTTCCGCAATCGACGTGGCCAGCACAATCTTTCGCCCAGTCTCCAGCGGTAAAATCGCGCGACGCTGCTCTGCAAAAGGCAGCGCGCCATAAAGCGGCTGCAAAACGCAGTCCTTTGGCAGTTTGGCCTCTAGCAGGGTCTTTGTGCGCTCAATCTCCCCCGCGCCGGGCAGAAAGACCCTCTCTCCCGCGGATTGTCTCCGACACCGCAATCATCAAGAACACATGTGTTAGTCATG
>CAKZVL010000022.1 GCA_937922155.1 uncultured Paracoccaceae bacterium
ATTTTCATAGGCAATTGACTGTCAATAGCCTCGACGGCGCCCAAAGGGCGCCGACGGTTTTTCGCCGAACCTAGGCGTTTACGTCCACAACGACGCGTCCCTTAACCTGACCTTTCAAGATATCTTTCCCAAGTTGAGGAAGATCAGACAAAGTTGCGGGCTGAACCATGGCTTCAAGTTTTTCCATCGGCAGGTCGGTCGCAATCCGCTCCCATGCGCGAACGCGGTTGTCATAAGGCTGCATCACACTGTCGATGCCCAGCAGGTTCACACCACGCAACAAGAACGGGATAACCGTCGCAGGCAGTCCGGCCCCGCCGGCCAATCCAACAGCCGACACGCTGCCACCATATTGCATCTGGCCCAGAACGCGCGCCAGCATGTCACCCCCCACAGCATCGACACAGCCACCCCAAGTCTCCGCCTCCAAGGGCCGTTTGGTGGTTTCGTTCAGATCCTCGCGGGGCACAATCTGCGTCGCGCCAAGGCTTTTCAAATAATCCGCCGTTTCCGGGCGCCCTGTGACAGCCGCGACCTGATGGCCCAGATTGGCCAGAATGGCAGTGGCCACAGACCCTACTCCACCAGCAGCGCCCGTCACTAGCACAGGCCCATCTTTGATGCCATGATCTTCCAATGCCATAACAGCCAGCATCGCGGTAAACCCAGCGGTGCCCACAGCCATCGCTTGGCGTGCATCTAGTCCAGTGGGCAGCGGCACCAGCCAATCAGCCTTCACACGAGCCTTTTGCGCATAACCACCCCAATGCGCCTCACCCACGCGCCAGCCGGTCAAAACGACCTTTTCGCCGGGCTTATAACGTGCATCGTCCGATGCCTCGACGGTGCCTGCAAAATCAATGCCGGGCACATGGGGATAATTGCGCACCAAACCGCCACCGGGACCAATGCACAAACCATCCTTATAATTCACCGTGGAATATTCCACCGCAACGGTCACATCCCCCGCGGGCAGTTGATCCACATCAATCTGCTCTACCGACGCAGAGGTCTTCCCCTCTTCATTCTTTTCGACAACCAAAGCGTTAAACATCATCTCTTCCTATTCCTGTTCAGACCTTCATCTGGCCAAATAAACTACCGCCGGAGGCTCCGACGGATCAATCTTGCGCTAAATCCAAAACTTCTCGCGCACCACAGCGCGGCGTGGGCCGTCCTGTGTCTGGACCGTCAGCTCGGTATCTTCATCCCAATGGGTCATGCGCACCATGCCAATGCCTACACCGACCTTGAAATCTGGCGACATAGCTGCAGACGTTACTTGTCCAATGCGTTTGGCCCCGGATGTCAGCGGCCAAACCCGATCACAGACCGGCATGTCGCCTTCGATCTCAATCGCGCGAATTTGTTGGGTCGGCCCCTCTTTGGAAACGCGCAACAGTGCATCGCGGCCAACACAGCCAATCGCGGTCTGCGTGGAGCAAAACCGCCCAAGCCCACATTCATGGGGCGTGTTATCGCGGGTCATGTCGTTTCCATAGGACAGCAATCCACCCTCAATACGTTCAATCAGATTGGGACACCCTGCATGAACGTCCAAATCTTTGCCCGCCTCCATCAAGGCATTCCAGAGCGGCATGCCATTTGCATGGCCCTCGACATAAATCTCAAAACCGCCTTGCTTTGAATAGCCAGATCGCGCCACGGCAAAGGTGTTGCCCTCAAAATCAAACCAGCCAAATCGGAAAAACCGCAACTCGCTAACGGCATCGCCAAAGACGCGTTCCATCAGCTTATCCGCTAAGGGCCCCTGCACCGCTAAGGGCGAAACATCGGGTTCATCCACAAGCACGTCCAGCCGATAGCCATAGGCCAGCGCCTTGACCCAGAACAGCAAATCACTGTCGGCAATGGAAATCCACCAGCGATCCTCTGACAACTTTAGCGCCACAGGGTCGTTCAACATGCCTCCGGTTTCATCCACGATCGGCACATAATAACATTGCCCTGGCAGCATCCCGCGCAGATCGCGTGGCGTCAGCATCTGCATCAAACGGGCGGCATCGGGGCCGCGCAGTTCGACCTGACGCTCAACCGCGACGTCCCAGACCTGCACGGCGGCTTTCAGGTGGTGGTAATCCTCTTCCACGGAACGAAACACCGTGGGCAACATCATATGGTTGTAAACGGTATATCCCTTGACGCCAGCGGCTTCGACGCCGTCGGTGAAAGGGGTGCGGCGCACGCGGCGCGAAGGAGCGATAACAGCCATGATTTATATATCCATAAAGACAAGATCAGTGTCTTGGGTTGAGTGGCCAGCGGCGGTCAACATGGCGTGGACCTGTCCGCGATGATGGGTCTGATGGTTAAACATATGCATAATGCTTTGCGCGCGTGAATTGATCGTGTCCCGATCCAAAAGGGCGGATCGCCATGCCAAATCACCGGTCAGATCAATCGCCTTAACGCTGCGCGCCCATTCGGCGATCCGCCCGTCCATACGCACCCGCTCCGCACCCCAAACGGAGATGGTTGGCGTCGCCTTGACGTGGTCCTTGGGTGCAATGTCGGGGCGTGGTCCCAGGCCAAGGCGATAAAACCAGAACCAATCGGCCCAAAGAATATGATTGAGCGTGGCAAAGATTGAGCCAAAGAAAGCGCCGCGGTCTTGCCGCAACGCGTCGTCGTCCATGGCCTGAACGACGCTATGTATCCCCTTGTTCTGCCACGCATTATAGCGTGCCATCATTTGGCAATACTCCGGGCTGATCACGGCTTGGGGCCTTTCCAATCAATCGGGCAAATCTCAGCGGATTTCCCGCCAAAGTCCCAAACGCGACCGTAATCGCGCACTTTGGATTTTGTGCCCGCAGCAGCGATGATATCCGGACCCATCCAATATTTGGAGTTGGAGACCATGACAGGATGATCCGCATCCGCGCCTTTCATCATCTCGATCTCCCCTTGGATCTTGCGACCAATATAAATGCCCCGCTTGATCCCCTCGCGCACGATCTCGACCTTTTCACGCTCTGCGCCAATGATCTCGGACACTAGCATGGTGAAAAGGCCCGTGGTGCCACCGGCCTGCCCGCTAAAGATTTTGAGGATGCCGTTATAGGCCTTTTGGGTCGAGCGTTCATCAACATAGGCTGCGACGCGCCAATTCCCTTCGGCCATGCGGCCCGGAATATCGACCAGCAAACCAACGTTCAGACCGGACAGATCCTCGCCTTCAAAATGGCCCTCATCAATCGCAATCGCCATCCAAGCGTGACAATGCCCTTCTGTTGGCGGATGCGCGCCAAGGCTGACAACGCAAGGACAAAACACGGTGCAGGAACAGTTCAAAAACAGCTCCCCCTTGATCGCCCACTCCGTTGGTTTCATCTTGCGCCGCAGCGGATTGCTTTCCATCTTTTGATCAATGCGCTGCGAAATCGCGATGCGATCTGAAGGGGCGCGTTTCTTTTCAGCCATTTGCAATACTTTCCTAAAGTGGCCAAGCGGCCAGTGAAATCCCGGCAACAATCAAGATTGCGCCTGCTGGTTTAATTAAGAGGTGCCCGATTTGGGGCAGTTTTTCAAACACCATGAACAAGGTCGCAAGGCCCATCCAGGCCAGGCTCATCACGCCGCCGACAAACCCCAGCGCCATAAAGCCCCAGCAGCAGACAACGCAGAACGCACCAAGGCCAAGCCCCATGCGCAACCCGCCCGCGAAACCAATGCGCCAATGGCCCAGAAAATAGCTCATCGGGGAATGGCAAACGCCGTGACAGACTTCTTTCGCGCGGGTGAACTGAAAGGCACCGACAACGACCAGCAAAACGGCAGAAAACCAGCGCGGCGCAACGCCGAGCATGTCAATCACGCCGCCAAACAGCAGACCCAACTGAACCCCGGCGATCCCGGCCGCAAACAGGATCCAGACTACCAGATAGCCCAGCAGAACACCGACCCAGCCAGCCCGTGTCCCATCGGCACTGACCATCAGGCGTTCATAGTTCATCAACGTGGGCACCATCGTGGGCAGCATCATCGCCGCCATCATCACAGCCCACATTGCAAATACGGGGCCGAAATTGGCCATCGGCATATACATCGGCATCCGCGGGTCCATCGCCGCCATCGCTTGCCCCGCAGGCCCGGGCCGCCCGAGCAGATCAAGATCCATGTCCACAGCCATCATGTAAAGGAACGCCCACGACAACAAAATTGTCGCGAAAAAGCCAAGCCAAAGCGTGGATCGAACCAAAGGCTGCATCGACGCCCTCCCGCTGCGCGACTCCTTGTTGCAATTGATATGTCAGACAATTAAATGTCTGACAAATGAAAATTGATCCCGACAGCTCCGTTGACCTATCGATCCAGATCGCATCCGCCATTCGCGACGCGATTATTGACGGCACTTTGCCTGTTGATGAACGGCTGCCGTCCGAACAGGAACTTTGCGAACACTTCAGCGTCTCCCGCTCTTCCGTGCGCGAAGCGCTCAAGCGGCTGGGTGCGCAATCCCTGATCCGCACGCAACGCGGCGCCACGGGCGGTGCATTCGTGAACCGGCTAACCTATGCCGCAGCCCACGGCCAACAAATCACAACCTCAACCTTGCTCTTGTCGATGAACGAGGTCAGCTTTTCCACCGCTTGCGAGGCGCGCTATGCTTTGGAAAGCGCTTGTGCGCGCCTGGCCGCACAACGACGAACGGCGGATCATGTGGCAACTATGCGCGCTGAGGCCTATAAACAGGCGCAACCGGGCCTAACGGACGAGGCGTTCTGCGCCAGCGACGTCGCTTTTCACCGCGCTTTAGTCGATGCTGCCGACAACGACGTAATGAGCTATCAACTGGCGGGCGCTGTTGAAGCGATGCAACCTTTGATGAATATGATCACCTTTAGCGCGCGGTCACGCGAACGGATTGTGGCCTTGCACAACGACATCGCAACTGCGCTTGACGATCAGGATGCAGACAAAATTTGCGAACTATTGAACGAACTGTCATCCTACACCAACAGCCTCGCCGAAAGCGTGTTTGCAGAACGGGATGCGCTAAGGGGGCAGTAAACCCGACACGACGCAAACCTGCGCTTTTGCATCATCTTGCCTGAAATACTCTGGGGTCCGGGGCAAAGCCCCGGCCTTTTGAAAAAGAAAATTCCAACGATGGGAAACATCCAACAGCGTCCTACCTTCCCACCCAAACCACATGAAAGGACAGGTTATCCTCATTCTCAATATTTTCTTCGCGCTCCTAAGCATCGGACTCGGCGCGCTTTCGTGGCTGAACCCGCGTTACACCCTGGCCGCACTGGATCTGCAGGCGGGCGATACGTCGATGGGGACATCGGAAATTCGCGCCAGCGCCGGGGCTTTATTCGTCGGCATGGGAATCGGTGCGTTGATCTTGGGCACACCCACAGCCTATGCCATGCTTGGCTTTTGTTGGCTCGGGGCTGCGGTCGGACGCGCCACATCGCTGATGTTGGACGGACAAAACCGCCAGAAGTGGACCTTTTTCATCGTCGAGGCGGCGGTTGGCGTGCCTGCAGTCCTACTTAATCTGTACTAGGAATCGATCAAAACCGGCGAAAAAACGCGCAAGGGGGAAGTTGGGCATCAATTTCCCAGAACTTGCCCCATTTGCGCCACATCTCATCGTGATGATTAACCAAGATCGCTTACACTTGGGACACATGACATGATTCACACGCTGCCAAAACATGACACAGACCTACGTAACCAACCACTTGGTGGCTTGGTCGCTGCCGTTCACAACGCCCGTCGCAACAACCCGTCCGAGCGCCCTCTGCCAAAGGGCTTTGCCGAACACTCCCGCAACCTACCAAGCCCTGTTGAAACATGGGCCGGACGAGAGTTCACGGATGAGCAGCAAACGCCTCAGGTTCTGATGTTTCAACGTCGTCACGCACGCTAACCCTTGCGTGGCGGGGTTTCCCCCACTACATTCACAGTGTCCCTCGGGACTATGGACATAAACGCGCTCGTAATAAGCGGATCGGACCCGGGGGCGGTACCCGGCGTCTCCACCAATCAACCCTCATTTGGGGTCGGAGGGGGACGAAATAGGATCGACGAACGTCTAAAGGAGTTTGCTTTGGCCCGGTGAGTTACCACCGTTATCGGTACGATTAGTATAGTTGCAAATGACAACAATGCTCCAATGGCAGTCGCAGCGTAAGCTGTTCCTGACATTGAAAACTTAAGTCCTTTCGCCTAGCAGCGACTGGCGGGGTTTGCAGGTACCTGGCAACAGAAACCTGCGCTAATTTT
>CAKZVL010000023.1 GCA_937922155.1 uncultured Paracoccaceae bacterium
CAACGGGTTTAAGCGACAGCGTGACAGCTTGGGGGCTGTGAACCTGCGCGCCGAGGAAGACGCCAAAGAAGTGCAAGAAGAACACGACGCGCTGGTCACCGAAAAGGCCGATCTGGAAAGCGCGATTGCCGCCCTGCGCAGCGGGATTGCTGGGCTGAACAAGGAAGGGCGCGAACGTCTTTTGACGGCCTTTGAGCAGGTGAATGAAAACTTTGGCGTGCTGTTTCCGCATTTGTTCGGTGGTGGCGAGGCAAAGCTTGTGATGGTCGAAAGCGATGATCCATTGGAAGCGGGTCTAGAGATCATGTGCCAACCGCCCGGCAAGAAACTGTCGACCCTGTCGCTGTTGTCGGGGGGGGAGCAGACCCTGACGGCGCTGGCCCTGATTTTTGCGGTGTTCCTCGCCAATCCGGCGCCGATTTGTGTGCTGGATGAGGTCGATGCGCCGCTGGATGACGCCAATGTGACGCGGTTCTGTGACCTTTTGGATGAGATGACGCGCCGCACCGACACGCGGTTTTTGATCATCACGCACCACGCGGTCACGATGAGCCGGATGGACCGATTGTTTGGTGTGACGATGGGCGAACAAGGTGTCAGCCAGCTTGTGTCTGTTGACCTCAAGAAGGCAGAACAGATGGTCGCCTAGCCCGCGTCGCGGCTTTGTGATCCTGAAAGCGGGTTCTGTTGCGCTATGGTCTTTTCAAACGAAAGGAACATGATGCGGATTTTAGCTTTGGTCGGAGCGGTGTTGGCGGGCCCTGCGTTGGCACAGGATTTTACGCCAAGAGACAGCGATGTTGTGTTGGACGCCGCCGCGATGCGGGCAGAGGTCGTGGGCCGCACCCATGAATTTTTCGATGGTGGAGTGTCGTTCTTTTCCGTCTCGGGGACCTATTCCTATACTTATTCAGATGGCGGTCGCGCCTATGGCACCTATGAGCTGCGCCCCGATCAGGCCGGTGTTGTGTGCAGCGCATTCGCTGCAGGGTTTTCGCGCTGTGACATGTATGTGCAAGCGGGGGGGCGTTTGGTGTTGATCACGCAAGATGGCACGCGGTTTCCGGTGCGTGAGGTCCGTTAGGCGACGCTCTTGCCCCCTTGGGGGCAACACGCCCCGCCCACCGTCCCATGATGCCTCCGGCGGGAGTATTTTTGGCAAGATGATCTTAGTCGTAATTCAGATCATCGGGTGATCTGTTCAGATGATCCGGTGGCGGTGTCTGCGAAAGCTTGCGGGCCTTGATGTGAGAATGTCCAAGCTGCAAAGCTTTGAGCACCCGGTGCATTCCATCCATCACCCGCGCGTCGCTGCACAGCAATATCGGATAGGACAGATCGGTTTCCATCGCTTGCTGGACATGGCCCAATATCACCCGACAGGTCGGGACAGGCCCGCCGTGATCAAACCAATAGGGTTCGTCAATTTCCCCAATCTCTGCCAAGGGCACATCAATGATGGGCAGGGTTTCTGCGCTGCGCAAAAGTCTACGTACATCCCAGATGTGGATGTCCGCGCCGACCTTTCGAAAGTGATACTGCGCGCGGATCACAAAGCGTTCAGCAATTGCAGCGTTGGCCAGGCATCCGCAGGCAGTCCAAGGCGCACTTGTTCCGCCTGCACAGCCGCGCGGGTTTTGGCCCCTAGAATGCCATCAATCCCACCCACATCATGCCCACGATTTTCTAGTCTTAGTTGCAGATCGATCATTTGCTCACCGCTGAGTGGTGGCGTTGGATTTCCCGGCAGGTAAGGTGCTGCGCCTTCTAGCAATGTGGCGAAAAAGGCGGCTGTGGTCACATAGACAAAACTCTTGTTCCATTCAAAAAACACATCGAAGTTTTGATAGGCCAGGAACGCCGGACCATCGCGCCCCATTGGCAACAGGACGGAGGCGGGCATATCAGCACGGCCAAGCCCGCCGTGTCGCGCGCGCACCCCGAGAGCTGTCCAATCGGCAACCGTCAGTTTGGTATCAAGCCCGGTCAGGCGCCAATCCAGATCGCGGGGGACGATGATTTCAGTCAGCCAGCGCTCATTGGCCCGCCAGCCCAAGGATGACAGAACATTTGCCCCCGAATAAAGCGCATCTTGTGCAGATCCCTTAAGATCGACGATCCCATCGCCATCCCCATCGCGCCCGCGTTCAAGGATGTCCAACGGCAGCATCTGCACTTGGCCGATCTCACCGGCCCAAGCGCCTGTTGTGGTGGCCGGGTCAAGCCCGCCTTGCGCCATCAATTCAATGCCTGCGATCAGTTGCGGGCGAAACAGCTCTGGACGTCGGCAATCATGGGCCAAGGTCAAAAGCGCGTTGCGCGTGTTGAAACTGCCCTGCACTTGGCCAAAATCGGTTTCAAACGCCCAGAACGCCAACAGAACACCGCGCGATACGCCGTATTCGCGTTCGATCACATCAAAGGGTTCGTGATACCCGTCGTCATAAATCCGGCCATTGTCGATCCGGTTTTGACTGATCAACGCATTTGAGAAACTGATGAAATCCTTTTGAAATACCCCTTGCGCGCGATCCGCTTTGATCACCGCTTCGTCCAATTTAGCCCCTGCAAAAAAGCGATCCACATTTGCTGCCGATTGTCCGGCTGCGATCGCCTCCGCTTTGACGCCTGCGATAAAGGCAGGCAATGGGCCACCGCAGGTTTGCGCGGTTGCGGTACTTGTCAGTAGGGTGAGGCAGAGGGCAAGAAGACGGGTCATAACAATCCTTTTCATATCTTTTAAAGCCTAGCAGCCCTTTAGTTGGCGGCAAACACCCAAGCAGCAATGCCAGCGGGGATAAGCACAAGCGCCCATGTTTGCCACAACACGCGCACCGCCTCGCGGATATGGCGCGCGCGCAGCTCGCGAATGCCGTCTTCGTTCACGAACGGATACTCGCGCAACTGACCATCATACATCCGTGGCCCCGACAGCGCGATGTTAAGCGCATAGGCCATTGCCGCCTCTGGCCAGCCTGCGTTGGGGGATCGATGGGCGGGCGCGTCGTGCGCCACCTCGCCCAATGTATCAACCCGCCACAGGCTGACGGCCATCAGCACCGCAGTGATCCTTGCCGGTAGATAGTTTAACGCGTCATCAAACCGCGCTGCTGCCCACCCGAAATCGGCGTGCCGTTCGGTCTTGTAACCAATCATACTGTCGGCGGTATTGGAGATCTTATAGATCAACAGCCCCGGCAACCCGGCGATCACAAACCAGAAAATCGGGGCGATAACGCCGTCTGACAGGTTTTCTGCCCCGCTTTCAATCGCGCTGCGCGCCACCGCGCTTTCGTCCATGTTTTTGGTATCGCGCCCGACGATCTGCGCAACAGCCTCTTGGCCGTCTCGCAGGCTGGTGGTTAGCGCCTTGGCCACCGCAATGACGTGATCACACAAGGATCGCTGCGCCAGCAGGATCGCAAGCACCACAATATCCACGACAACGCCGGGGATCGCTTGCAGGGCGAGGCCAATCAGCGCCGCCGCACCCACAAAACCCGCCATAACAGCGCCGCCCTTACCTTTGCGCGCTGTGCCCGAATTGAACCGCTGATCCGCCCGGTCAATCGCACGGCCCATCAAAACCGCAGGATGGGGCAAGCGCGACCAAAGCCATTTCGGCTCTCCCAACAGCGCATCCAAAACCATCGCAACGAACAGGGTCAAAACGCGTTTTCCACTCTCTCCCACACGTCCGGATGTGGGATGCCAAGCCGCAGCCATGTCTGGCTATAGGGGAAAATTCGGCTCCATATTTTTGACTGTGCGAGGCGATCTTGCGCCTTCCCAGCGTTCTCGACCTCGTACAGGCGAAACAGCCGCGTGCCGCCAAGGGTCACAGCCCCTTGATCGGTCAGCAATTGGTCCAACCGCCGCGCGTCTTGTTTCAAGCGCGCGCGGGTGTCCTCGGCCCAATCGGGATCGGCCATCGCCTCTGCCCCTATTTGCAAACCCGGGCCAGACACCTGCCAAGGGCCGAGAGTGTCGCGCAGGCGTGCAATGATCGCAGGATCACCCATGGCAAACCCTAGGCGTAGCCCGGCCAACCCCCAAAACTTACCAAAGCTTTTCAAGACGACCGTGCCGGGGCGCGCCGCAAGTGCGATCAAGGATTGATCGGGGGCGGTGTCGCAGAAACTTTCGTCAATGACACAAAACGGGGCGTCTAAATCCGCGGCACTCCATCGGCGCCCATCGGGGTTGTTAGGGTGCACAACCACCTTTGCATCGCCCCCGTTACTCACAACCCAGCCGGCGTTTTCAAACGCGGCACCATGTTCGTTGTAGGTCGGCCCCGGGATCGACACCGTGCCGGGCGCATGCGTATAAGGCAGCTGCGCGATTAGGGATGACGCACCGGGCGCGGCCAAAAACGCCGCCTCTGTTGGCACACGCCAAAACGCACGGGCTCGCGCCTCTAGCCGGTCAAACGCGCCCTGATCGGGCAGGGCGGTCCATGCATCATGGCTGAATTGCGGGATCGGATAGGGCACCGGGTTGATCCCTGTGGACAGATCGATCCAATCGGCGCGTTTACCGCCAAATCGGGCAATGGCCCCGTCCAATCCACCACCATGATCGCGCGTCTTGCTCATTCTGTCTCCGGCAGCGGCGGGTGGCGGGTCACGAAATGCCCCTTGATGGCGACAGGCCATTCGCGAAACGGCACGCGGCCATTTTCTGAATCGGCGTGTTGGGTGGCATAGGTCACGATGCCTTCTGCGGCCTCTTCAATGGGTTCAAAACGGCCAAGCGTATAGGCCAGCTTTCCCTCCGCTTGGATCGCAACATTGCAGCCATGATCGCAGCCCATCAGGCAGGACACACGGCGCGTACGCACGCGGGCTTCATCACCTGCGCGCGCCTCTATCAACGCGGCAAGGCGTTCGCCGTCGGTGTCTGCTTGGGTTTCTGCATCCCAACCTTCGCGCTTACAGGTGTCGCAGATCGTTATCCAAGTTGTCATAAAAGGCAGCCTTTCGTTTGAACCCCGTATCAAACGGATTTTGCACGCAGTGACAAGCAAGAGGTCTGCAAGACCCGTCAGGCTCGCGTCAAAAACTAACCCGATGGGTCCAATTTCTGGGACGTCCTTGAAATTACTTTTTCCAAAACCGCTTTGACGCGGGTTTGCTGGCCTTCAGATGCTTTTTCAAATCCGTGAAACCACCAATCTTCACACCCTCAATGAAAATCAGCGGTGTCGTGGTGACATTGTGTTTGTCCTTAAACGCATCCGTTTCGCGCCGCGTGGTCAGGATGTGTTCTTCAATCTCAAACCCATTGCGGCGCAACAGATCTCTGGCCGCAGTGCCATATCCGCATGTGTAATTAGGAAGATCCATTCGATATAGGACAGCTTTGGTCATAATGTCGCTCCTCTTTTGCCAATGACCTAGCGATCTTGAAACCAAATCCCAAGGGCCAGCAGTATCACAATGTCGTCGGCCTTATGCCCGGCCTGCGTGCGGGTAACGGAACCAAAGGGCGATCAATTCTGAACAAGACGTATTGCTCATTCCTGTTCCATTCGACACACTCATGTCCAATCATCTTGTGTTGTGTCCCAACAGGGGCGCGCGCACTCACTATAAAACGACGGAGACTCCTATGACCAAAAGAAATCTGGCAATTAGCACCCTGCTTGGCGGCGCGCTGTCGGTAAGTGCCTTGGCCGCGTCCGCAGAGGAATTCCGCTGGGCCTCCACAACTGATCCGCAAACGATGGATCCCCATGCCGTCAATTCGGCCCCCGTCCTGTCGTTTCTCAACAACATCTACGAAGGGTTGGTGCGCCGTGGGCAGGATATGTCAATCGAACCATCCCTTGCCACATCTTGGGAACCACTGACCGATGAAAACGGCTGGCGCTTTAACTTGCGCCAAGGGGTCACATTCCAAGATGGCGCCGCCTTCACGTCCGAAGACGTGATGTTCTCCTACCAACGCGCCTCAGACGAAACAGCCGACGTGCGCTCATGGTTTGCGCCGGTCACAGACGTGCGCGTGGTGGATGACTATACGATTGATTTCGTCACCTCGTCGCCCAATCCGCTGTTCCCCGACAGCATCGCGAACTTTATGATCCTTGATAAAGACTGGGCCGAAAGCAACGATGCCGCCTTGGCCGCACGCGATGCGGAAAATTTCGCCACCCTCAACGTCAATGGCACCGGGCCGTTCACACTGGCCAGCCGTGATCCGGGCATCCGCACCGTGCTGACACCTAACGCTGCATGGTGGGACGAGGCTGCGCATAACGTTACGCAAGCCACCTTCTCCCCCATCGGCAACGCCGCAACCGGCCTCGCCGCACTCTTGTCGGGCGAGATTGACTTTATCCAGCCGATCCCATTGCAAGACGCCGCACAGGTCGAAGAACGCGACGGCTTTAAAGTGCTAGAGGGCGAGGAAACCCGCGTCATCATGTTCGGCTTTGGCCATGAACACGACGCGCTGCTTTATTCCACAGACGTCATGGATGAAAACCCATTCACCAACCGCGACGTCCGTATGGCCGCTGCCCATGCGCTTGATATGGAATCGATCAACCGGGTGTTGTTCCGCGGTAAAATAAACACGGCCAACCAATTGGTCCCTGCCGGGATTTCCGGCTATTCCGAAGCCAACCAAAACCGTCCGGGATACGACCCTGAACTGGCCCGCGAACTGCTGGCGAATGCAGGTTATCCCGATGGGTTCTCCTTTGGCCTCAAATGCCCCAATGACCGCTACATCAATGATGAAGCGTTGTGCCGCGCCGCCGCCTCCATGTTCGCCGCCGTCGGCCTGAATGCTGAACTGTCAACCGGGCCCGTGCGGGACTATTGGCCCCAGCTGCGCGAAGACGACTTTGATATGTACCTCTTGGGCTGGTCACCGGGCACCTTCGATATGGAACACCCGGTTCGCTTCCTGCTGCACTCTCAAAACGATGAGAAAAAGCTCGGCTCATGGAACTTTGGCAATTATTCCAACGCCCGCGTGGATGAATTGCTGCCGCTGATCCAACAGGAAATCGACCCGGCCGCACGTCAGGCGATGCTGGACGAAGTCGTCGCCATCACGCAAAGCGACGTGGCCTATATCCCACTTTACACTCAACCGCTGATCTGGGCGGCAAAGGACACAATCGACCTGACA
>CAKZVL010000024.1 GCA_937922155.1 uncultured Paracoccaceae bacterium
ATGCGCGTCATGGCCGACCTTGCCGAACGCTTTGGCCACAATGAATTACGCATCAGCCATGAGCAGAACGTGATCCTGCCGCATGTGCATGTGTCTGATCTGTTGGAGGTCTACAGCGCATTGCGCTCTGTTGATCTGGCGACAGCGAACATCGGTCTGGTCAGCGACATTATCGCCTGTCCGGGGATGGATTACTGCGCGCTGGCCACCGCGCGATCTATCCCCATCGCGCAACAAATCGCGACTCGTTTTGAGGACCTGAAGGTTGAACATGATGTTGGCCCACTCAAGATCAAAATCTCTGGCTGTATCAATGCCTGTGGCCATCACCACGTGGGGCATATCGGTATTCTGGGCCTCGATCGCGCTGGTGTGGAAAGCTATCAAATTACGCTTGGCGGATCGGGTGCTGAGGATGCGACTGTTGGCGAACGTGCCGGCCCCGGATTTAGCGCAGAGGACATTGTGCCCGCGATTGAACGGCTGGTTTTGGGCTACCTCGATCTGCGCGTAAGCCGCGAAGAAACCTTCCTTGACGCCTACCGCCGTTTGGGCGCGGCCCCGTTTAAAGACATCCTTTATCCAGAAAAGGTTGAACAGAATGCCGCTTAAGGAATTTGCAGACCGCCAGAACCTGTTGCATGACAAAAGCGCGCCAGAGGTTATCTTGCGTCACGCGTTAGAGGACGTGCGGCTGGGCGAAACCGCATTGGTCAGCAGCTTTGGCGCGGAAAGCGTTGTGTTGCTGCATATGGTGGCCGCGATTGACGCGGCGACGCCGGTGATTTTTCTCGATACTGAGATGTTGTTTCCCGAAACCTTGACCTATCAGCGCGACGTCGCGCTGACCTTGGGGCTGCGCGATCTGCGCATCATAACGCCGGATCGCGATGCGGTGCTGGCAGAGGATGTGGATGGATTGCTGCATCAGGCAGACCCCGATGCCTGTTGTGGTCTGCGCAAGACGCGCCCGCTGGAACAGGGTCTGAGCGGGTTTGGATCCTGGATTACCGGGCGCAAACGCTTTCACGGCGGCGCGCGTGCGCAATTGCCGGTGTTTGAAAAGGATGCGCAGCGCATTAAGATCAACCCGCTGGCCCATTGGAACGCGCAGGATGTCGCAGATTACATGAGCCGCCACAACCTGTCCCGCCACCCGCTTGTCAGCAAAGGTTATCCCTCAATCGGGTGTTGGCCCTGCACCCATCGCGTCGGCGCGGGGGAAACTGCGCGCGCGGGGCGTTGGAAGAGCAGCGAAAAGGATGAATGCGGCATCCATTTTGAAAGTGGCGAACCTGCGCGCGCGTCTTTGAGTGTTGATTGAGTATTTTTGGCAAGATGATGATGTGGGGCCCGCCCCCGGAGGTAGAGATGACTGTAATCGTAACGGACACCGGATTTGGTGTAGATGACTGGACCGGAGGTTTTGCGCCCATCGGAGATGCCCCGGCGAACGACAATGCGCTTGGCATAGATGTGCCCTCAGATGCCGCGCCGGCGGATTTGGAAGGCCTGCTCGCCGCCCCGGTCCTGCGCATCGACTTCCCCAGTTTTGCCGATGGGCGCGGCTTTACGCTCGCCACACTTCTGCGCCGCGCCGGATACAAAGGTCGGTTGCGCGCCAAGGGTCATGTGATCGCGGATCAATATGCCATGGCCCGACGGGCCGGTTTTGACGAGGTTGAGATCAGTGATGATCTGGCAGCACGCCAGCCTGAAGATCAATGGCGCGCCCGCGCGGATTGGGCGGCACATGATTATCAGGCGCATCTGCGCGGATAAGCCGCTTTTCCTGACATAGATCAACGACTACAACGGAGCGTGGGCCGTAAGCCTGCGATGAAATACCTTATGACAGAGCAATCCCCAGTGACTGATACAAACGCCACAAAAGTTCCCACCCTGCCCGATGCGCAAACAGTGACCAAGGTGACCCATTACACCGATCGCTTGTTCAGCTTTCGCGTGACGCGCCCGGCCTCGCTTAGGTTTCGATCAGGTGAGTTTGTGATGATTGGCCTGATGGGCGATCCGCACCTGGAAACCGGAAAGCAAAAGCCGCTTTTGCGGGCCTATTCCATTGCTTCCCCGTCTTGGGATGAAGAGTTGGAGTTTTATTCCATCAAGGTGCCGGATGGCCCGTTGACGTCAAAGTTGCAGCACATTCAGCCGGGGGATGAGATTATTTTGCGCCCCAAGCCTGTGGGCACTTTGGTGCATGATGCCTTGCTGCCGGGGGGGCGTCTTTATTTCTTTGCCACGGGCACTGGGTTTGCGCCGTTTGCGTCGCTTTTGCGCGAGCCTGAGACATATGAAAATTACGATGAGGTGATCGTCACCCATACCTGCCGCGATGTGGAAGAGCTGACCTATGGCCGCCAGTTAATTGACGATATTCGCGGCGATGAGTTGTTGGCAGAGCTGATGGGCGCGGGGTTTGCCGACAAGATCAAGTATTACCCCACCACGACGCGGGAAAAGAGCCCCAAGATGGGCCGTATCACCACGTTGATCGAGGATGGCACGCTGTTTGCAGACCTAGGGGTACCAGCGATGGACCCAGCCACAGATCGCGCGATGGTTTGCGGGTCCCTGGCGTTTAACCTTGATATCAAGGCGTTGATGGAAAAGGCCGGTTTGCGTGAAGGCGCCAATTCAGAGCCGGGCGAGTTTGTGATTGAAAAGGCCTTTGTCGGCTAATCCGCAATCACAAATGGTCTAATAGAAAAGGGCCGCGTGAGATGTCTCACGCGGCCCTTCGTTTTGGTTAAGAGCGCTTATAGACCAAGCGCGTCTTTGATCCGTGTCAGCGTCGCACCCAAAAGCTCTGGGTTGTCCTTGGCTGCATTTGCTGCTGCGCTCAGCGCTGTCTTTTGCACATCGGACAGATCAGACTCTGCGATCATGTCTGCAACTTGGGCCGCATCGAAACCTTCTGGCGTTAAAAGCTCACCCATGGCAGCCGCGTCGCCGCCTGCTTCAACGGCGGCGTCAGTTGCAGTGTCGGTTGCACCCTCTGCGGTATCAGCGGCAGCGTCAGTTGCGGCGTCAGCAGCACCTTCAGCAGCATCAGCAGCGGCATCGGTTGCAGCGTCAGCGGCGTCAGCGGCACCGTCTACAGCATCAGCAGCTGCGTCAGTTGCGGCGTCAGCAGCGCCCTCAGCGGCGTCTGCAGCACCGTCCACTGCATCAGTTGCGGCGTCAGCAGCACCCTCTGCAGCATCAGCAGCGGCATCGGTTGCAGCGTCAGCGGCACCTTCGGCAGCGTCAGCGGCACCGTCTACAGCATCAGCAGCTGCGTCAGTTGCGGCGTCAGCGGCACCTTCGGCAGCATCAGCGGCACCGTCTACAGCATCCGTTGCGGCATCGACGGCACCGGAGGCCGCGTCAGTCGCTGCATCAGCAGCACCTTCGACAGCGTCTGTTGCACCTTCGACCGCACCAGCGGCAGCGTCACCAGCCGCCTCAACAGCACCGGTCGCGGCATCAACGGCACCTTCGACAGCACCCGTTGCGGCATCTACGGCACCTTCAACAGCGCCGGTTGCAGCGTCGACTGCTCCCTCAACGGCGCCAGACGCAGCATCAGCGGCACCTTCAACAGCGCCAGTAACCGCATCTGTAGCACCTGAGGCCAGGTCGCTCGCCCCTTCAACAGCGCCCGCAGCTGTATCGGCCACGGATCCAGCTGCATCGCCAGCCATATCGGCTGCATCACCGGCCAGTTCACTGGCAGATCCGGTCAATTCTGAAATGACGTCCCCCGGTGGTTTGCCATTGGCGCCCCACTGGTAGCCAAAATAGCCCAAAGCCGCTGCTATGATCAAAATAATAGTCGCTCTCATCACATCATCCTTTCAATGTCTGATTGCTTGCCCCCCAATGAGGCTCTGATTGTCATATGTCAGAAGCTAGGAACGAGGTGAACCGCATATAAGGGGGAAAAGACCTTGCATCGGCGCTTTTTTGCGGGTTGAAGCTGGTCTCAGCCCCGCTTACGTTAAAGCAGTATGTTGATCACGACAAAAGGACAAAGATCATAGGACGCAGACCCCACAACGCGCCACCACAGCGCGAAACAGGCCCCCGCATCAATGAGCGGATTACATCCACCGAAATCCGCCTCATCGGCGCAGAAGGTGAAAACGCTGGGGTCGTGACCCCGGCCCGTGCGATGGAAATGGCAGATGACGCCGGACTTGATCTGGTAGAGATTTCGCCAAACGCCAATCCACCTGTCTGCAAGATTATGGACTTTGGTAAGTTCAAATACGAGACCCAGAAGAAAGAAGCTGAGGCCCGTAAGAAACAAAAGATCATCGAGATCAAAGAAGTTAAGTTTCGCCCCAACACCGACAACCACGACTACGAAGTCAAAATGCGCAATGTGTTTAAGTTCCTTGAGAACGGCGACAAGGTGAAAATCACCCTGCGGTTTCGTGGTCGCGAAATGGCGCACCAAGAATTGGGTCGTCAACTGTTGGAACGTGTGGCTGAAGATACCAAAGAGGCCGGTAAGGTGGAGAACTTTCCAAAGATGGAAGGTCGCCAGATGGTCATGCTGATTGGACCCATGCCGAAGTAAGGCCGCTTGGCGGGCCGCGTTCCCATCGTTTGCAAGCAAACGACTGCCACTTGGACGGTGCCCGCGGCGCGGACACCGGGGAAGGTCGCCAGATGGTCATGCTGATTGGACCCATGCCGAAGTAAGACGTCAAAGAGCAAGAATTTGATTGCAAGCAAAACTCTTCCAAGAGTTTTGCCCGACTTTTCGAAAAGTCTGGCGCCTGCAAATTCCGATCCCGACCTAGAAAAACCCCGCCCATTGGCGGGGTTTTGCTTTTTAGCTGGCCGCCTCGACCGCGCGGCCTGTCATGACCTTGACCAAATGCGCGCGATAGTCGCGTGATCCGTGCAAGTCCTCGATCATTCTGTCCGCAGACACTTCTAATC
>CAKZVL010000025.1 GCA_937922155.1 uncultured Paracoccaceae bacterium
AGCAATGCATCTGCGTGGTCTTCGACATAAAGCCAATCGCGGACATTTTCGCCCTTGCCGTAAATCGGGATAGCTTCCCCAGCCAGCGCCTTAAGGATCACAACAGGGATCAGCTTTTCAGGGAAATGGAATGGGCCGTAATTATTGGAACAATTGGTCAAAACAACTGGCAGACCATAGGTTTCGTGCCAAGCGCGCACGAGGTGGTCAGAAGACGCCTTAGACGCAGAATAGGGACTACGTGGGTCATATGGCGTATCCTCGTGGAACATGCCTGTTTCACCCAAAGACCCAAACACTTCATCAGTGGAAATATGATGGAACCGAAACCCATCAGGCTTTCCAGCGCCTTCCCAATAGCTGCGTGCAGCCTCCAGCAGGGTATAGGTCCCGATGATGTTGGTATGAATAAACTCACCCGGCCCATCAATGGACCGATCAACGTGGCTTTCGGCAGCAAGATGCATAACCGCATCGGGCTGGAATTCACCAATCGCCTTATCCATCGCCGCACGATCACAAATGTCGCCTTGCAAGAACGAATAGTTCGGACTGTCAGCGACCTCTGCCAGGTTTTCAAGGCAAGCCGCATAGGTCAGCTTGTCTACGTTCAATACGTCATGCCCAGCTTTGGCAGCCTGCCGCACAACTGCTGATCCAATAAAACCAGCGCCGCCAGTGACCATTAACTTCATCTTCTTACCCTTCAAACACGAACGGACTGTCAAAGTCCGCAAATCGTGGTGCAACACGATCTTTGTCGGACAATGTGACGTTGGTAGTATCTATGCCCCAATCAATCCCAATGTCCGCATCGTTCCAAATCACGGCACCTTCCGCCTCCGGCGCATATGTATCTGTGCATTTGTATAGAAAATGTGTGTCGGGAGTTAACGTAAGGAACCCGTGCAGAAATCCCTTAGGAACCAGCAATTGGTTGCCTTTCTCTGCTGAAATCTCAACCGAAACCCACTGACCATAGCGCGGGCTGCCCTTTCGGATATCCACCGCAACATCCAAAACCGCCCCTGTCACCACACGAACAAGCTTATCTTGCGCACGCGGTGGCGCCTGAAAATGCAAGCCCCGTAACACACCAGGTTCAGCCGAAAGAGAATGATTGTCTTGCGTAAACTCAAAATCGATCCCAGCCGCGGCCCAGTTATCGCGATTCCAGCTTTCAGAGAAAAAACCGCGATCATCACCGAAACGGCGCGGCGTAATTTCCAAAACTTCAGGAAGACGGGTTGGCACGATCTGCATCAGCGATCACTCCTTTTCGAACAATTGATGACAGCCCTTAAGTCGCGATCTGTTCCAACACAAGGTCCGCCAGATCAGCGATCTGTTCCTCCTTGCCAATCTTGTGGGCTATGCGCATCGCATTTCGAATTGCAGGCACGGCCTTTAGCCCACCAAAGCGTGCGATCTTTTCAAACGCGTCAAAGGCCTCATCTGGGCGATCATTGTAGCGATACATCACGCCAAGCTCCCAATGCATCAGCTCACTGAAACCCATTTCCTCTGTCGCGCGTTTGGCAATTTCCTCGGCTTGCGCAATCTCACCCGCGCGGGACGCAACCCGGAAACGCGCAATCGCTGATGCCTCGCGCAAGAAGTTCTGATCTCTTTCCTTTTCGACGGCAGCCGCCGAACCTTCACCGGCCCGTTCCAGGTAATCTTGCAACCAAACAAGGTCATCATTGGTCGGATCATCGGCGCGTTGACTTTGAACGATGTCAGCAGCGCGGCTTCGATCCATGTCTGCACCAGCACCCTTTTCCGGCTTATCGATATATCGCTGGCATTGCTCTAGCATCGATGCCGCGTTGTTGCGCGCCATACCTACACGACCGTCTAACTCTTCATGGGCCCATTCTTTATTGGCATCCATCTGCGCCAGCATTTCACGCGAAATTCCAGCCGCTTCCTTTACCTCGCCCTTGCGAAAGGCAAGGTCAGCAGCTTGCAAACGCAGGCTCAACGACAGATCAAACTTTTCCACATGCTGATCCAGAACACGTTCTGCGTTTTTCAAATCACCCGCCTGAAGGTAAGCGGTCAGATAACCACGGGTCTTTTGCGCACTTTGTTTGGCGTCAACCTCTGTATATTGCTCCAGAACATTGCCCATAATGCGATCAACAATATCGGTGCGCACATGGCGAAAATCCTTATCAGACCATGCAAATTTAAGATCGGACAGCGTCACCGTCTCATAGGACGGGAAATAATCAGCCGGATAATCCATCACAAAGGCTTCAACAGCAGCGCGTTGCACAGACTTTGAATAGGCATTCGCAACAAGTACGTCAGACGCTCTAAACGTACGATCCAATGGCACCGGCGAAACGGTGACAAGCATCTGAAAACTGGGGTTGTGCTTTGCGATAGTTTCATAGGTTTTCACCAGGCTGGAATAGATCTCATCGTAGTCCAGCACATGCATCGAAAACCGACCCGGATTATTCTTGACCGCATGCGCACCGGGGAACCGGTTTAGATAAACGCCGGTGCTATCGTCATGCCAACATTCAACAAGGCCCAACGTCAAAATAACAACGTCCGCGTCCTTTACAGGAGCAAAGCACTGATTGAACGTCTCACGAAACTTTACCATCTCGTCCAATGACGTCCTCAGACTGTCACCGGATGTTTGCAGATCACAAAACTGGTCAGGCCGCACCTCGCAAAGCAGCGCTTCGCTATCCATGGGTTTTTCGCCCAAAGCCCATTCTATTTCGTTCAATATCGATGCAATGGTGTACTTGTTGTACCGCTGAAACGCGACGCGATCAGGGAACGGATTGTAAAAAGTATCTTTGCTCGAAAGGACGTTATAACCGGATCGAACAAGGCTTTTTTCCACGTTTCGGGCAAAACAAGAACCTGCCGTAAATATCTTTGCATCCCGGCTGAAAGTGAACTTAGGCGTGTGTGCGACATCCGCGAAGGGAACCAACCGATGTCCATCACGACCTTTGACCGGATAGACCTTAGCTTTGTTCTTTCCGCCGCTAGCCAGCACATCTTCTGCAGAGATTACTTCAATCGCCATATTTTTGCTCCTGCTCGATCTATGCGGCCAATCGTTGCCGCAAATCTGTTAAATCCCCGCCCTCACCAAACCGCGCTACGATCTTTTCGACCTGTTCATTCGCGGCTTCAAAATTCTTCATATCGGCTAGGATATGAACCCGCATGTGCATATAGCGTCGGATATGCGGCGCTTGCGCTAGCGCCTGATCAATCAGCGCCAAAGCTTCAGCCCCGGATTGACGATTCTGCCGCATGGCCCGCGCTGTAAGGAAGGGTATTTCTGGCAAAACATACTCTTCACTACATAGCTTTCGCAGAATCTTTATACCACGATCTCGCTGCTTTTGCGCAAACAAACACAGGCCAAGCTGTGCGCGAAACAGACCCTGTTTTGGTGCCACGTACGCCGCCTTTTCCAGCAACACCAATGCAACTGGATCCGCCGGATCTTCGGCCAAAAGGGTGGCTGCCATACGGCGCAGAAACAGCGCATTGTCAGGGTCATCCTGCAAAGCAACCTTTTGATGTCCACGCGCGGCGTCCAGCTCGCCCAGCGCGGTTGCATAGACACCCTGCGCGCTCTGGACAGACGCCGCCGGCGCAAACCGTGGAAATTGATGAAGGAAGATATCACGCGAACGCGTAATCGATTGCGGCGTCTGGAAACCACGCACCAATGTGCGGCCCAAAACGTTTTTCCAATCCCAAACGAAAAGCTCTTGAGGAAACGCGACATACGTCTGATTAGGGTCTATTTCTGGCAAGTATAAGGTGTTGGGCGTGGGACGAGTCGCAGGTGATGGAACCGGCCTTAAAAGATTGGGATCAAACACCATCGGAAAAGACTTCAGGTCAATTACGCCCTCACTGACCAACTGCATCAATAATCCATGCGCCAACCGATTTGTTGGATGAAACCACAACGATGAAACCAGCCGCTGCTGCACCGCCGTCTTATCGCCCTCATGCACGGCGCCAATGGTCGCCAAACGGTAAAGCTCTGACCATTGCAACTCCAGACGCGCAGGGATCGCGACCTCTAAGTCTGCGGTCCGAAACCGGTCAATCGCCTTGATACAATCCGCATACTTGCCCGCCTTAAGGTATTGTTCCATCAACAGGCGAAAGAAATAGACTTTCGAAAACCCTTCATCGCCAAAGGTTTCAAGCAAGGCCAAGCCGCGCTCACCACCATCCATCGCGTTATAATGCTCAATCGCGAAAGGCAGGTTTTGACCGATGTCGCCTTTTCCCAGAAAAATCGGCGATCGCGCTTCTAACCGTTCGGTCAACAGCGCCATCGCAGCGTCATTCTCATCATCGCTCAACACGTCACGGATGTCTTGAACTTGATGATTTCCCATCAAAGCCGCAGCCGCAGAAAATCCACTCCCGGGTGGGCCGATAATCGCCGCACATCGCGACATGGCATAAAGCTCCATAAAGTCACGTTGCGCCAGTGTTAGACCCTTTGGCAGCACTTCATCAGGTGTCACAATCTGTGGGCCAAATTCCTTGAGACGGTCAATTTCAGACGGCTCATCAGAGAAAACCAAAATCTGACCATCAGGGTCGGCGATGATCCGTTTGGCCAGAACCTCGTAATATTCCCTTGGTATATACTTGTTTGGCCACATCTGGTTGGACGTAATAACATCATGAATGATGTCACCGCGCCGAATATGAAACGCAGTGCTCGCGCCTTCTAGGGTCTTGTCGACTTGATCCATCGCCGTTTTCACGATTTGCGAGAACGACAGCTCCGTTACAGCCGCTGCAAATTTAGGTGCGACCTCTGCCTCGACCTCCCATGGCAAAACCAACAAATCAGTCGCCATACACAAAAAGGCATCACCATTGTCGCGCCCCTTCGGTATTGTTCCAGCATCCGCCCCAAGCGGCATCGCCAATAGATCCTGCGCTTCATCATTGATGACTTTAAAATCATGACGATCCACAAAGTGATCATTGAAATAGGCTTCATCAAAAATCTCGGTCGGCGCCTGAAGCTCATCACTGGACCGACCGTGAGTCATCCATGTAAAAAAGTAGGGCAAATCATAGTCACGACTGACACGGATAGCATTCAAAATCGCAAGGATGCGTGCACCCATACGATCGTTTCGAAATGAAACGACACTTCCTTGGTATCTGCTCGAAACCATACTGATTCCTGAATGCGCAACTTTGTGTTGCTTGTTTGTAAGACGGTTTATACTCCCTAGGACAAGTTGCGTAAACAACCTTTGGAAATTACAATTTGATACAAATTGTTGGATACCGAAAAGATCGCCTCGGCGCGCGCATCATCGCCTTGGGTAATCTGCTTTTTCTGGCCGACAAATTCCAAGTCGATGTTGAATATCTCTGGCCCGACGCTTTCGAAAACCACGACATGTCGCTGCTGGACAAAAAGCATCCAGTCTTCGCCCCCGCTTTTCAAAAAAAATACCTACGCGAGGTCAAAGCAGATGTTCGCCCCGACATCGGCAACCTAACCGACATCGGCAACATCCGGGGCAGCATTTCGAACGTCCTGTTCGCTGAGCGCCTCAAGAGAGGTGAGAAATTCCTGTGCAACGAAGGGATCCAACCGCTCCTCTTTTCAAATGAACTCGGCCCCACGCATCTAGAAGATTTCCGTCGCGCCCTTGCCCGTATCGAATTTTCCGAACCGATCGTAAACGCGCTGAACGAAGCGGTGGCAAAACTCAAAGAACTCGGCGAAATACCCTTGGCGTTGCACGTCAGACGAGGGGACGTTTTAGACCAGGATCCATGGTGTCACAAAAACTGGGTGTCAAAATTCGCACCAGATGAATTTTATCAAGTCGTCATGCGCCAACCCGACACCGCAACCTTGCTATTTTCCGACACCCCCGCAGCAGCAGCCAGATTGGCCGCAGAACATGCATCCGCAACCACGCTCGACGATTTGCTGAAAACGCCTGACTTCTCAGAACTGCAACGCGATCTGGTAGAACTGTTGTTAATGGCAAAATGCGATGCCGTCGTGGCACCCTCGCTCTCCGCCTTTTCATCGTCCGCCGCACTGATGAGCGGGATGGCGCTGCGTGAATTGCCTGCTGGACTCCCCTCAGATCAACGGTTCCCAGCTTATGACCAGCTTCTTGATCGCATATTGAAAGGTCCAAACTCCTTTCACAATGATGGTGATTTCGCGCAATCCATCGGATACGCCTTTGGTCACGCGCTAAAGGAAAAAAAGCATGAACCACTTTATGCCCTACTAAAAGATAGCGTCGCCCAAGGTCAGAATTTTGCCTTCTACAAACCGTTAATGATGGCGCTGTCCATCGCCTGCAACGCGCCAAACCACGCCGTGCAAATCGGCGAACAGGCACGCAATGACCCCAACCTCTGGCCCGAAGACTTGATGATCTGTGAGGCCTTGGATTGCGTTGCCCAACACAGCGAGGGTGGCACGCAACGAGCGACGGCAAAATTCTTGCAACTTTACCTCGCCCGCAACAAATCCGCACCACACCTTGATAGCATTGCAAACTACTTTTTTGCCAATGAACCTTTGTTCAAACAACTGTTCATGATAGACCAAATTACCTTAGAAACCTTCCGTTTTGGCCGCGAACGAGAACGGACGTTCTTATTTCCCATTGATGATGATCTTTATGAAGGCGCATTAAACGCAGCCTTTCCAATTTGGATTCCCGGTGCGGATTGGTCCGAAATGTTTGAACGACCGCAGATCCTCAAGAACATCACAAACGAACCCGGCTTTCAGGCAAAACGCAGCTATCTGCCACAAGATATCAAACAAGCAGAGATCGCATTTTTCAGGGATGAAAAAGAGCTTCCCACCGACAAAGACGCATTAAGCTTGCTCAGCACCTTGGCCGTCGCTTTGTCACTTTCCGGGCGGTTCCGGCGGGCCACATCCCTGATGTTTCACTGCAGAAAACACGACCCTGAAAATCCACTTCACCTCAAAAGGCTGGCCAATCGTTTCGTAACTACGAACGAACCAGATCGCGCTGAATACAACCTAAACCGCGCTTTGAAACTGGCACCTACCCACCCCGGTTTGGTGCTCGCGCTTGCCAAGCTCCAACAAGATCAGGACAATCACAAGGGTACCGATACCCTGCTATCCGGCATTGCAGATCAGGCCTTTTTACCGATGACATTCTATAAAATATGGGAGAAATCCCTCAGAAAACTGAAGTCAAAACACGCAGCAAAAACAGCGATCAAAGAAGCCGCAAAACGATTTCCGGGTCACGAGATCTTTCAAAAACAATGGGCGGACAAGCTCTAGCAGGGTGGGTCCTTTAGATCACAGGCCAACGGCCCTTTGGCCTCTTTCAAAATCTATCTCGCCTTTGTCGCTGCACCTGAGTAATAATTTGGCAACAAAAATGATAGGCAGACACCAAGGGGCAGAGCAGTCCCAGCCAAACAAAAATGAAAGGGGCAGCGGGCATGTTTTACCCACTGGCAAATGCGACGTGGGACGAGGCAGAAATTGCCGCCCTGCAAGACGTCATTTCTTCGGACCGATTTACCATGGGTGCCCGCGTAAAAGCCTTTGAGGAGGCATTTGCACAGAAATTTGGTAAGAAATACGCCCTTATGACGTCCTCTGGGTCGACCGCCAACCTGTTGGGTATGACAGCCGCGTTTCACCACCCGGATTTCGGATTTCAACCTGGCGACGAAGTCATCGTGCCCGCAGTTAGCTGGTCAACGACTTACTTTCCTGTGACCCAAAACGGGATGGTCCTGCGGTTTGTCGACATTGACCCAAACACCTTGAACATCGACATCGATCAGGTGGCGGCGGCAATCACGCCCAAAACAAAGATGGTCTTTGCCGTAAACCTTCTCGGCAACCCGATTGAGGCTGATCGCCTGCGCAAGATTTGCGCCGATGCGGGCATCCTACTGGCCGAAGACAATTGCGAATCCATGGGTGCCAGCCTGAACGGCGAAAAGGCAGGCGCCTTTGGCCTGTTTGGAACCTTTTCAACCTTTTTCAGCCACCACATCTGCACCATGGAAGGTGGCGTTGTGATCACCGACGATCGCAAACTTTACGACAACATGCTGTCGATCCGCGCCCACGGTTGGGTCCGCGATCTGCCCGAAGACACGCACTTGCCGATGGACCCGGATCCATTTGTGCGCCAATTCCGCTTTGTTTTGCCGGGCTACAACCTGCGCCCCATTGAAATGGAAGGCGCGCTGGGTATTCCGCAATTGGCCAAACTAGACGGATTTGTCGACGAACGCCGCAAGAACGCCGTTCAGTTTCAAAAGCTGTTTGACGGGCATGAACATATAACCATCCAACAGGAAACCGGCGAAAGCAGCTGGTTTGGCTTTGCCATGGTCTTGCAAGGCAAAATGCGCGGTCACCGCAAAGATCTCGTAGAGGCGTTCAAGGTCGCAGAAATCGAATGCCGCCCTGTCGTCACCGGGAATTTTCTAAAGAACCCAGTGATCGACAAACTGCCCCACAATATCAGCGGCGAAATCGTCGCAGCAGAGGTCGTGGATACAGACGGCCTCTTCGTTGGCAATCACCATCACCCCATTCCCGCGCAACTTGACCGACTGATCGAAGTCGTCAACGACACCTGCGCGAAATACTAAAAAGGGACCAGACGAACATGGCCAAGAAAAAAGTCGCCTACATCACAGGGATCACCGGACAAGACGGTGCTTATCTTGCAGAACTTCTGTTGGACAAAGACTACGAAGTACACGGCGTCAAACGCCGGTCTTCATCATTCAACACCTCCCGGATCGACCATCTTCAAATCGACAACCACCGCCCTGGCAACCTACATCTGCATTACGGCGACATGACAGACAGCACGACGCTGATCCGCCAAATCGCAGACATTCAACCGGATGAGATTTACAACCTTGCGGCGCAGTCTCACGTGCAAGTCAGCTTCGAAATGCCCGAATACACCGCCAATGCCGATGGCGTCGGCGCACTGCGCATTTTGGAAGCCATCCGAATGCTGAACCTGACAGAAAAAACCCGCTTCTATCAGGCCTCAACATCTGAACTCTACGGAAAAGTTCAAGAAGTCCCCCAGCGCGAAACGACACCATTCTATCCGCGCTCACCCTACGCAGTTGCAAAACTCTATGCCTATTGGATCACGGTCAACTACCGCGAAGGCTACAACATGTTTGCCACCAACGGCATTCTGTTCAACCACGAAAGCCCGATCCGCGGCGAAACCTTCGTAACCCGGAAAATCAGCCGTGCAGCTGCCGCCATCAAGCTTGGGCTGCAAGACACATTATACCTCGGCAACCTTGATGCCCTTCGCGATTGGGGACATGCACGCGACTACGTCGAGGGTATGTGGCGCATCCTACAACATGACGTCGCCGAAGACTTTGTGCTGGCCACAGGCGAAATGCATTCCGTTCGCCAATTCTGTGACGCAGCTTTTGCTGCAACCGGAGTGACCCTAGATTGGAAAGGCGAAGGCGAAAACGAAAAAGGCTATGACGCCAAAGACGGCCGGTGCCTTGTACAGGTGGACTCTCGCTATTTCCGCCCGACCGAAGTTGAACAGCTTTTGGGTGATCCCACCAAAGCCCGCGAAAAACTCGGCTGGGAAAGCAGCACACCTTTCGCAGAACTGGTCAGCGAAATGGTTAGCGAAGATCAGCGATTGCTCGAAACAGAACGCCTCGCGCGTCGTGCATACGGCGTTTTAGAATAGCGGCAAGGCTAGCCCTGTGCAGCCACCGTATCGGCTTGAACTACATCGCGCACAAGCCGATTCATTGTCGCGAACCAATGTGTCTCTGCACCGTAGTTCAAACCCAATTCTTCGACACAATACGGTGACAGGGCGCAATGCCCCTGCGGTAAGGTCGAGCGGCCAATTTCGTAGGGCGGCAATGTCGCTGCGTCGATTTTTGTAAATCCGGCAATATCTGCAATCTGGTTGTACATTTCAAACAGAACATGCGGTGCTGGATGGTTAATAGATTGGCACGGCACACGATCGCGGAACGTGTCACTGATATAGTCAGCAATCTTGATGTCAGCGCCTCGACTTTCGCGATTCCGAAGCTCTTCCAGACTGCGGGTAAAGCGCTCCAGATTCCGCCCCTTAACCTGACCCTTCATGTAATTCAGGACCGCTTCACGATGACCGACACGTTTAACCTCATCCAACACAATGTCAGACCCATCAATCCTTTGAACACCCTTGCTGGCATAGCGTTCGATCCGACGGAATCCCTTTAGGTAAACATAAGGCACAAAGATCGTAGGATTTGCACCCCGGATCGCCATCACGTTCTCACGGCTAAAGATAAAGTCTGACAAAACCAGCTGAACAATTGCAATGTCCGCTTCTTCAAGGTTTTTGATCGCCACGTCTTCGATATAATTGCCGTAATGCGGTGTGATCGACAAATACGCGCGATCCATCTTTCTAGCCGGATGGGTGAAGGTGTTATAAAAATGGGAAAACCGGTTCATCTGGCAATTGCCCAGAAAGAAGACTTTGGAACTCAACACGACGCCCTAAACCTTCGCAATGGCCAGTTGGGCGCCCCGCATAGCGCGAATTTGCACTGTCTGGCTATGATCTCCCAAGAATTCCTGCGTGGCTCGGATAACACCATCGCCCCACCAACCACGTCGATGAAAATCATCAAGCATTATAACTCCATTGGTCTTCATCAGGGGCAAAACACCTTCAAGGTCGGCTTTTACACCCTCATATGAATGGTCCCCATCCAAATAGACAAAATCGAGACTATTGGCCTGAAATTCTTTGAATGCATCAGTCGACATGGCGCGCATCACATTAACCTGCCCATTCGAAATTTCGGATTCGTACTTGGCTAAGACACTTTGATAGATGTCTTCAAACTTCGCATCTTCGGTTTGCCCATCAAACGCAGCATCTCGGTCTTCAAACGATTTCCAAGGGTCGATCAGGGTCAGCTTGGATGGTTTCAACTGATTAAGCAGCATCCGCGTGAAATCACCACGCCAAACACCCACTTCGGCGCAAACACCACCTTTGGGAAGCTGCTGAAGGATCGCTTTGCGCGCTTGGGCTTTGATATCTTGTTTACGTTGACGCGAAAGCTCAACTTGCGGATTGACTTGGTTCATTGCTCTTACCTCTAACGACTTTTTCGCCGTTTCGATCAGCATATCAAATCAGCCCCTTATTGTCATATTTTTTGCGGCTTTAATTGACAGGCACCAACCCCTATCATCCAACCCAACAAAAAGAATTGTCAGAGGCTCAGATCATGCGCGTACTTCTTACAGGTGGCAGTGGAATGCTTGGATCCGCGTTGCAACGGCTCGCGCCCGATGTTGCACCACAGCTAGAAATTCTAGCACCGACCCGCCAAGAACTAACTCTCACCGATGGGGCCGCAGTCAAAAACTGGCTTGCCAAAAACCGCGTTGATGCCGTCATCCATTCAGCTGCACGCGTTGGCGGCATTCAGGCCAACATTGATCACCCGGTTGATTTCCTTATCGAAAACCTGCGCATGAACGATGCCGTCATTATGGGCGCCCACGACGCGGGCGTCGAACGCTTCATCTTTCTGGGCTCGTCCTGCATGTATCCACGTGACTATCGCCAACCGCTAGAAGAAGGTGACGTTCTGGCAGCACCGTTAGAACCAACAAACGAAGGCTATGCCCTCTCCAAAATAACCGGCAGCCGTCTGTGCGATTACATCTCTCAAAGCCATGAAAACAGACACTATAAAACGCTAATTCCTTGCAATCTGTTTGGCAAAGAGGATCATTTTGGGTCCGTCGCAAGCCATCTCATCGCAGCCATCGTCACAAAGGTTGTGCTGGCGCAAAAGTCTGGCCAAGACAGTGTTGAAATCTGGGGATCCGGTAAAGCCCGTCGTGAATTCCTATTTGTTGACGATCTCGTAACCTTTATCCTCGAAACCCTACCTAAATTAGAGTCTCTGCCAAACCTATTGAACCTCGGCTACGGAATCGACCACTCAGTCACGGAATACTATGAAATGGTTGGTAAAATCGCTGGCTACAAAGGCGGGTTTCACTACGATTTATCCAAACCTGAAGGCATGATGCGCAAATGCATGACATCCAAAAAGGCGGAGAGCTTTGGTTGGAAGGTCAAAACACCAATGAACGACGCGCTGACTAAGGTGATCGCGGCTTACAAATCACAATTGCCATGATCCTGCCTCCCTGCAGCCCTGATGCCGCCCGGTCACGGCTGTATCGATCCCAACAGAACGTGTAAGAGGGCAACAAAGCTTTGGCACGCAAGATGAATGAGGCAGGATTTAAAATGATCACACCAGTCCTTCTGTGTGGCGGTTCCGGAACACGGCTATGGCCCCTTTCCCGCAAGAGTTATCCAAAACAATTTTCACCGCTCACGGGCGACGAAAGCTTGTTCCAAGCCTCAGCACGACGCCTTCAAGGTGCCGACTTTAATGCGCCCGTCGTCGTTACAGCAGATGAATTTCGCTTTATCGTCACAGAACAACTAACCGACGCCGGCATTGATGCTGGCGCCGTTCTAATTGAACCTGCCGGCCGCGATACTGGCCCAGCTGTATTGTCCGCAGCCCTTCACATCGCAGCCCAAGATCCAGACGCCCTTATGCTCGTGGCACCATCCGATCACGTTATCCCCGATCACGATGCCTTCCACAAAACGGTTGAGGCCGCGATTCCAGCAGCCCAAGCTGGCCGGCTTGTCACATTCGGCATTGCACCAGATCGCCCTGAAACCGGTTATGGATATTTAGAGCTGGCAAAAACACCTGACGCGATCTGCGTTCCTGTCCCTTTGAAAAGCTTCGTTGAAAAACCCAACGCGGAACGCGCCGCCGCGATGCTGGCCGAAGGACGCTACCTTTGGAATGCTGGCATCTTTTTGTTCGCAGTCAAAACGATTGTCTCAGCTTTCGAAACCCACGCACCCGATATGGTAAAGGCCGTTCAGGCCTCCCTTGACGCCTCCCAAAAAGATCTCGGATTTATTCGCCTAGAAAAGGCGGCATGGGACACGGCACCCGCAATTTCGATTGACTACGCCGTCATGGAAAAGGCCACCAACCTTAGCGTCGTTCCCTACACTGGCCGCTGGTCCGACCTTGGCGATTGGGCCGCTGTGTGGCGCGAAACCGCCAGCGATGGTCTATCCCTTGCCGGATCAGCCACGGCGATGGACTGCAAAAATACGCTCTTGCGGTCCGAAGTCGATGGCCAAGCGATCGTTGGCATCGGGTTAGAAGACATCGTCGCCATCGCCATGCCAGATGCTGTCCTCGTGGCGCACAAAGACCGCACGCAAGATGTGAAAAAGGCGGTTGCAGAACTCAAACTCAAAAAGGCACCACAAGCGGAATCCTTTCCAAAGGACCACCGCCCATGGGGCTGGTTCGAAAGTCTGGTGATCGGCGAACGGTTTCAAGTGAAACGTATTGTGGTGCACCCCGGTGCCGCTTTGTCACTTCAGTCCCACCACCATCGGTCCGAACATTGGATTGTTGTGCAAGGAACAGCCAAAGTCACTTTAGGTGATGAGGTCAGCCTCATATCCGAAAACCAATCGGTCTACATTCCATTGGGCGAAGTACACCGTTTGGAAAACCCCGGAAAACTGCCAATGGTCCTGATCGAAGTGCAAACTGGGTCATACCTTGGCGAAGACGACATCACCCGATACGAAGATGTTTATTCCCGCGATTAACCGCATAGAAAGCTGCATAGCATAGTCTGACTTAACCGGGTTTCCGGGCAAGTCAGGATGTCTCATGCTTCGTTTCAATCAGTGTCTGTCTATTTTGTGCCTTGGGTCCATCTCCGCTTGCGGTGGTGGGGGCGGCGGCACGATTGTACCGACACCCCCACCTCCCCCGCCCGAGCTAGAGATTGAAGAATTCGTCGTCGCACAAGAATTGCTAACAACGCACGCAGATCCCGTTACCTATGCCAGCCCCGATACCGCCCCTACAAGTGGGACAGCTCAATTCAATGGATACGCCTACGGCAGCATGACCAACTCGACAGACACAATTACCGAAAACATCATCGGCGATATTCGGATCAACGTTGTTTTTGGAAACACGTCGACTGGCTTTACAGGCATCATCGAAAACTTCATCGACGAGGACGGAAATGCGATGTCAGGGTCCTTAACACTGTCAAGTGGGACATTTGATCGTCTTGGCGATCCCGCTGCAGATTCAACAATCGGCATCGCCGTGCGCGGCACGATCACCGACGCCACCTCGCAAGAACTAACAATTGGTGGACGCCTAGAAGGCGACTTTTTGGGATCATCAACCGATGCAATCGGGGGTGAATTCCTTGGAACAGTCTCGTTTGAGGACACAGAACAGGATCTAAACGGTGGCTTTGTTGCCGAAAGATAACGTATCCCGCTGTTCGCCGCCCAACTCCTGACAAATTACTTTTCAAGGGTTCAGCCCGGACTCGCTCCGCGTTAAGGTCTACAAAAGACTTCTAACTGCGTTGGGCTGTTTATGCGGGTAAAGATACTTTCAACACTTTTTGCGCTCTTTTCCGCGACCTCAATCGGCGCGCAGGAAACAACGTTCACGCTTCTTGGCACACCCGGGTTGATCGAAATGCCGTCGGCGCGATCCGAACCTGATGCAGAAATTTCAGCAAGTTACACGTACTGGCGTTTACAGCAAAAAACGAACCTATCGTTCCAAATCACGCCGCGTCTATCAGGCACATTTCGCTATAGCGGGATTGAGGAACGCACCGGGCCAGGGACCGAAGGCACCTTTGACCGGTCTTTTGATCTTCGTTACCGCATCCTTGATGAAACAAAGTATAGACCAGCAGTCGCAATCGGCTTTCAGGATTTCCTAGGCACTGGAATTTTGTCCGGCGAATACATCGTCGCCACCAAAGCAGTCACACCAAACATAGACGTAACAGCCGGTTTGGGCTGGGGTCGGCTTGGCAGCCGCGATCCCCTTGGACAACCCTTCGGCAGCCGTCCCGCGCGTGACTTCGGCGTTGGCGGTGAAATTGAAACCAACCAGTTCTTCAAAGGTGACGTGGCGATCTTCGGCGGTCTAGATTATCGCGTCTCCGAAAAACTAAGCTTTCAGGCAGAATACTCCTCTGACGCATACATCCGTGAAACTGGAAATGGGTCACTAGACGACAACAGCCCCGTCAATGTCGGACTAACCTATCGCCCCACGCCTGGCGTCGCTTTAAGTGCGTCGTATCTTTACGGCTCCGAACTCGCCGCAGGTGTAACTCTATCGCTCAACCCCAAAACGCGCGCAGCACCTTCTGGCCTAGAAACCGCACCGCAACCCATCACGCCCAGAACATCAGTCGCCGCAGCCTCGTGGACCGGGTCAAGCAACGACAACCTCGCAAGGGCCCTCGCAACCGAAGGCATCGTCCTCAACGGGACGGAAATCCGGGGATCAACCGCGCGGGTCCGCTATACCAATGACCGATACCGTTCGGAGGCGCAGGCCATGGGCCGCGCGGCCCGTATCCTTTCCGCACAACTGCCCCCAAATATCACAACCTTGGTGATGGAACCGTCGCAGAAAGGCATCCCACTTTCTGCAACAACGTTGAATCGCGACACGCTCCAAGTCTTAGAAAATCGCGCTGACGCCGCTGCCGCATTACAACGCACAGCCTCAGTCACCGAAGCGGGTTCAAACAGAACGTTGACCAAAGTCGATGACCCAGCACCAAACTTTGAATGGGGCATCGCCCCATACTTGGCACTGATCGTTTTCAATGGAGACGCACCGATTCAGGCCGACGTCGGCCTAAACTTTTCTGGCCGATATGAAATTCAACCAAACTTGGTCCTCTCCGGCGTCATCACCCAAAGCTTTTTAGGCGAACGTGAATTGGCAGAAATTACCGAAACGCCAAACAGTTTTCCCAATGTCCGCACAGACGGCCGCTTTTATGGGCTCGAAGGTACGCCTCGACTGACAAATTTCACCCTCACAAACTACAGCCGCCTTGGTCGTGATCTATATGGCCGGGCCAGCGTTGGATATTTTGAAACCATGTACGGTGGCGCCGCAGCCGAAGTGATGTGGAAACCTGTCAACAGCCCCTTGGCCATCGGGGCAGAGGTCGTCTATGCTGTCCAACGTGATTTTGATGTCGGCCTTGGTTTCCGCGATTTCGACACTGTTACAGGCCATTTGAGCGCTTATTACGACTTCGACAACGGGTTCCATGCACAAGTTGACGTAGGGCGTTATCTCGCAGGCGACACAGGCGCAACGTTCGCCCTTGATCGACAGTTCGACAATGGCTGGAAAGTCGGCGCCTATTTCACACTGACCGATATGCCATTCGAAGAATTTGGCGAAGGGTCTTTTGACAAAGGCATCCGCTTTTCGGTTCCCAATGATTTCCTCTTGGGCAAGCCATCGCGCAGATCAATTGAAACAGATCTGCGCTCACTCACCCGGGATGGCGGTGCGCGGGTACAAATGGATGGACGACTGTATGACGTTGTCCGTGATGGTCACAGCGCCGGTGGACTTGGCGATACTTGGGGACGTTTCTGGCGATGAAGACATTTTGGATCACAGCTTTGCTCGCGACACTAACCGCGTGTGGCCCCCTCAACGAAGGTGGCGGAAGTCAGCAAGTCTTTCAGCAGATCGTCGGACAATTGACCGGCAACAAAACACCTGACGCCCCACCAGCCATTTCACCAGAAATTGCAAATGCCGGACCCGGCAACGTCCTGCTGGTGACGCTCCGCGCCCGCGGCGCTGTCGCCCCAATGACACGCGCAGGTCAGAATGGGAACCGCACCACGTGGATCAGCCCGGGCAAAATCTCAATGACCTTCGAAGATGACATTTTGATCAGTACGCGCGGCTTGGGGGATGATTTAATGGGCTCAGATATCCCCGGTCTGCGACGCGCCATCAACGCGGGTGGCGGAACTACGACAAGAACCGTAAGCTATCTAAATAGCGAAGATCAGATCGTTACACAGACACTAACATGCGCAATTAGCCGCGCCGGTGCAGAAACGGTCACCCTTGCAACGGGCCCACAAACGCTAAATCGTGTGAATGAATCCTGCCGGGGCGAACGTCTCGCCTTTGAAAACGCCTATTGGCTTGACGGCACAACAATCGTGAAATCGCTTCAGGTCATCTCAGCAACACAAGGTTTCATCGAAGCAGAACGGCTTTAGCCTTTCGACGTCAATTCCCTCAGGATGCCCAGCGCCTGCGACAAGGTTTCTTGGGCGCGCTCTTTGCTTTTGTCCTCGACATAACAGCGCAATTCAGGCGCGTTGCCCGACGGGCGTAAATGAACAACCCGTCCATCCGTCAACGTCATCCGCAATCCATCTGTCAAATCTGTCGATGATAGCGTCCCATCCAGCGGCGAAAGGAATGGCGAAGCATCGTCTTGCAACGCCACGACCAAAGCTTTGGAAACCTCCGTTGGCGTTTCCTGCAATCTGTCTGCTGCGGTAAAACACTCCGGTTGATTTGCGATCAAATCTTCAATTCCACCAACCTTCGCCGCTGCGAGCGTTGCAACAATCGGCAAAACCGCATCGCGGGTCATCAGCGGCGGCAGCAATCCGTCAAAGCCCATCAAGAATCCGCCGTTGGCCTCATATCCAACAACCTTACCGCCGGTTTCTTCCATCCCAGCAATCACAAAGGGCGATCCAATCCGCGTTGTGACAACGGATCCAAAACCCAATTGCGTGACACCCGTATTTGATGAAATCGGCGTCACAACCGCCTCTGCACCCAAAAATTTCGCAGTGATTTGCCCAAGGATATCCCCCGGCACCACGTCTCCGCGCGCATCAGTGACAAGCGGCCGATCGCCATCGCCATCCATCGACACAATCGCATCAAATGGCCCAGACCATTCCTTCAACTGCGCCCGCACATCCGGTGCGACCGCTTCTGTATCGACAGGAATAAACGTTTCAGACCGACCTAAATCCGCGGTTTTCGCACCAAGGCGCTCCAAAATCGCGATCATGACATCACGACCAACCGTCGAATGGGTATAGACGCCAATATGCATACCGCTCAGCGCACGCGCACCAAATGCATCCACATAGCGTTTGATGTAGGCAGGTTCAGCATCCAACGACGAAAGCGATCCTTCCGCGCCAGAATAGGCTCTAACATTGCCTAATTCAGCCAATATCGCAGCCTCGTGGGCTTTGCTAATTTCACCCTCCGGCGTGTAAAACTTCAGCCCATTGCGATCAGCGGGAATGTGGCTGCCCGTGATCATCACCGCCGACGCACCCGCAGACATCGCCGCCAAAGCAAGTCCCGGCGTCAGGATGTCACCACAATCGGTCACATCGACACCACGCGCACGCGCAGCCGCAATCACATACCCTGCAATGTCAGGCGACGATGGGCGCAAATCCCGCCCTACGAACAAACCAGTCCCAACCGGGCAAGCCTGAATAAACGCCGCAACATGCGCCTCGACAAGGTCCGCCGTCAGTTCAACAACAAGTCCACGTAATCCGCTCGTTCCAAACTTAGGCGCCATAATCTTACTTTCATTTCTGCGTTGCCACATCACTACTCCGTGGACCCGGCGTCCAGCAAGATCAAACGAAAGACTCGTGGGAATTGAAGCAAATCAGCGCCAATAACCCCCTTTAGGTCACGCCATAACCCCTCAATTGTCCGACTGCTCGTCGAGAAACAAAGGTGACACAACACCGGGTCGCTATGCCACAGATCACAATCAGCCAGTCAGAATCCGATGCAACGGATGCAACATCCTCGCGCATTTCAGACCTGCTGATTGTGGGCGATACCGTCTATGGAACACAGCGCTTTGATGGCGGGATCATAAGTTGGAACATCGAAACGCTCGCACAGACCTCGCAAACTGCCTATCCAGCTGACCCATTGGCCGGCGCTGCTCCCTCGCTGGCGCAGATTGGAGAGACGATTCTCTCTGCCGGTTGGGTGAATCAGGGCCTCGCGCTTCATGATCTGCGCACGAATGGAACACTTGGCCCCAGCAATGCTTTGGCAAATACTCCAGCCCTGTTCCAACTCAACAGTCAGACTGACGGTTCCGACACATCAGTGTTTGGCATCTCCACGAATGGGCAATCCATCACACAGCTTTCTTTTGACGACACCAATCAGCTAACCAACATCGCAACCATCCCCAGTGAACTGACCATCACAGACATCACGACAGCAACAATCGGAACAACGCCGTACCTTTTTACAGTGTCAGCAACCGACAACAGCGTCACATCATGGGAACAAGGTCCGCGAAACGATCTGTCGCCTGTCAGCTATCTAGGAAATACCGACGGCTTTTGGGTGCAAACACCAACCGCAATTGCAACGGCCACAGTGTCCGGGGAAACCTATCTGATCATTGCAGGAAGCGGATCATCAAGCCTATCCGTGCTGCAAATAGATCAGGACGGCAGCCTGCAAACCGTCACTCACATTCTGGATGATCGCAGCACACGCTTTGCAAATCCCTCTACCCTTGACGTTATCCAACGAGGCGATGCTACTTTCATTCTGGCTAGTGGGTCTGATGACGGTCTCTCGATCTTCCAACTCCTCCCCGGTGGTGGCCTTCTGCATCGAACCAGTATTGCAGATACCGATGAAATCTCCCTCGCGAACCCCGCCGCTATCGCAGCAAGGGCAACGGCATCTGGTATCGAATTTATCGTCGCATCCTCTACTGAACCGGGTCTAACAAGGCTAAATTTTGATATTGGCGCAAACGACGACCTTGTGATCGGCACCAACGGCGCAGATACGCTTTCTGCAGGATCAGGAAACGATATCCTCCTTGATCAGGCAGGCGCTGATGTCCTAACCGGCGGCGCAGGTCGCGACATCTTTGTCATGACAGCCGATGGCGATAGAAACACTATCACGGACTTTGCGCTTGGGTATGATCGCGTTGATCTATCCGCATGGACAGGTTTGCGCAGCGCATCGCAACTTACATTACAAGAAACCGCCAGCGGCCTTCGCATCACTTACGGGCCAGAGGTTTTGATCCTACAATCATCAAACGACACATCGATCGAGGCTAGCGATTTCATTGCCCAAGGGCTGACAATCACAACGCAACTACCCAGCACGATTGTACCCGGCTTTTCTGGCCCTGCGACAACTCCACCAACACTGCCCGACCGCATTCTCTATGTCCCGCCGCTCCAAACACCTGCCCCCGCTGAAATAGGGATTGAACGTTTTGGCCTCGCTCAGCCGGATAGGCTTGTAGGTGGCACCTTTGACGATTCTCTCTGGGGCCAAGGCGGCGATGACACGCTTTTGGGTAACCAAGGCGCAGATACGCTATTCGGTGGCTCTGGTAGTGACACACTCTTTGGCGGCGACGGCGGCGACCAGCTATCAGGCGGCAGCGGACGCAACCAAGAATGGGCGTTTTCAACCGAAACCATTGAAACTTCTGACAGGTTGTTCGGCGAAGACGGAAACGACGATCTACTTGGATACTCAGGCGCCGATTGGCTTGATGGCGGCAGCGGTGACGACATCCTGACAGGCGGCGGTGGACGCGACACCTTTGTGTTCCAAAAAGGATCAGATCGCATCACAGACTTCGCGCCTTACGTCGATACGCTTTTATTAGATACTGATTTGTGGAGTGGAGAGCTATCTGCCCGCGACGTCATCGACACCTTCGCCACAAGAACCAGCGATCAAATCACATTCGTATTCAGGGACGACCGACTGGTTCTTGAAGGAACACTTGATCTGTCTGAGATCGAAACCCGCATTGAATTTATCGGGTAACGATCTCAGCTTTGTCGTCGTCTAGACTGTAAAGATATCGCCCAGCAGCGCCTGCGCATCAGTCACACCATCCAACGTCAGCGTGTCTGAACCAAAGTCCAGAACCAATGATCCACCAACAACAGTGGCAAGCTCGATGATTTCATCAGGGTCATCATACCCCAGCGCACGCTCATCAATGTTAAGTTGATCGACATAGAGGGCAAAGTCGGTAATCCGATCATCGCCACCGTTGAACACAAACGTGTCACGTCCGCTGCCACCGGTCAGAATGTCATCTCCAACACCACCGTCCAGGAAATCCGAACCCGAAAGCCCGATCAAAACATCATCCCCAAATCCGCCTTCTAGGATATCGGCATTGTTTGATCCATTGCCCAGCGCGTTTGGGTTCTCCCAATTGGCATCACGGCCATCGCCGCCAATAAGAGTGTCGTCGCCACCACCACCATACAATTGATCAATTCCAGCACCGCCAGACAACAGGTCGTTCCCACCGTGCCCGCGCAACACGTTTGCGCCCGCATTCCCCAACAGCTGATCAGCACCCGACGTGCCCGTCAGTTCCAGATCAGCAACGCCAAGCAATCGGGCATTCTGTATTCCATCAATCAAATCGGCAGATGCAGAAAGGGCAAGCCACGTATCTCCTTCGGCGCCCGCAACGACATCAAGCTTGGCATTCTGTCCCTCTAGGGCAAGTTCCAACCGGGCCAGCGTATCAGTACCGTCCATAACGACGACCGTGGCGTCATCCTCACCCCAAGCAAGGGCATAACCTCCCTCAGTCGCTGTTTGTACGCTCGTGTCTTCAACAGAAATGGTAAGATCCCCACGGCCTTCCCCGATCCCATAAAACCAATCGCCATCCGTATCGGTATAGGCAACGCCAGTGATAAACTGATCATACCCCGTCTTGGCGTAATTGATCGTCAGCATTGAGGCGTGATAATCAACACCATTGGACAAAAATTGGCCTTCCACCTGTGAAAGGCCAATTTCGACACTGTTTTCGCCAAATGTATTCACCCGATGGCCAGCACTTCGATAAAGCCCTTCGTGATGAACACTGATTGCACGTTCCAGATCGATAAACGCTGTATTCCCAGACCAGGCAAGATTCTCACGCCATGCCCATGACCCGGTAAAATCATACCCAGCCATCGCCATACGATCACCCGGCGTGCTGTCATCTTCGCCTGTGTGGCTAAAAATGTTGTTCTCCAGCATCCAGATCGAATGATCCTCTGCAGCAATTTCCAACACTTCATTGGGGGTAACCACCTGTTTGGCAGCTGTCGAAATCGTCCCATCAGCAAGGCTCGCGTTCAGATCAAGGTTGTATCTTTCCGCTTCCGCCAGCGGGTCCAGTCTAGCGCGGTTAATCAATTCTATTGCGTATTGTTCGGCGGCAGTCAGGGCCATTCGCTTTCTCCTGTTAAGCACGGAAACCCGCGCAATCAATCAGGAGTAAGGCCCCAAATTCCCGACGGTGCCTTGACTGCACCATGTCAGAAACTCGACTTGTGCCGTCAATTTGATGCAAATCCAGACAGGTCACGCTAAAAACGAACGCGCCATTTGATCAGAATCTAAACAGACCATCGGTTGCGATTGCCCCCTTATGGGCCTATTTCCGTTCCAAACAGGTGTTAAGGGACAAGAATGGCAAACTATCTTTATCAGGGCGATCTGCCCGACGATCTTGACCTTGGCAAAATGGTGGCAATTGATTGCGAAACCATGGGGCTGCATCCGCATCGTGACAGGCTTTGCCTGATCCAGATGTCGGGCGGCGACGGCAATTGTCATTTGGTTCAAGTTCAAATCGGGCAAACAGCCGCACCTAACCTCGTCGCAATGCTACAAGACCCAACAGTGCTAAAACTGTTCCACTTTGGCCGCTTTGACATCGCAGCACTCTATCATACGTTCGGGGCCACAACCGCACCCGTCTATTGCACCAAAATCGCCAGCAAAATGGTGCGCACGTTCACCGACCGTCACGGGCTGAAAAACCTGCTTCAGGAATTGCTCGACGTTGATATCTCCAAACATCAACAACAAAGCGATTGGGGCGCCGCCAACCTGACTGACGCACAGCTTGACTACGCCGCATCCGACGTTCTGTACCTGCACCGCTTACGCAAGGAACTGAACAAACGACTAGAACGCGAAGGACGCACAGAACTCGCTCAAGCCTGCTTTGACTTCCTTCCTACACGGGCCAAACTTGACATCGCAGGTTGGCCAGACGTGGACATCTTCGCGCATTCATGACCGATCAAGTCACATATCTGGCCACCGCCCGACGCGTCATTACGCAAGAGGCCGCAGGACTAACCGCATTGGCTGATGGGTTGGGGCAGGGCTTTGCTGATACGGTTGACCTGATCCTAAATTCCAAGGGCCGCATCATCGTATCCGGCATCGGAAAATCCGGGCATATCGCACGCAAAATTGCGGCAACGCTCGCTTCCACCGGAACGCCAGCTCAATTCGTCCACCCAGCAGAGGCCAGCCATGGCGACATGGGCATGGTCACCAAACATGACATCGTCCTAGCCGTGTCAAATTCCGGTGAAGCACCAGAGCTCGCCAACCTTGTGGCCTACACCCGCCGTTTCAAAATCCCGCTCATCGCGCTGTCCAGCCGCGAAGGCAGCACGCTGGCCACCCAATCCGACATCCGCATCAACATCCCCGCTTTGGGAGAGGCATGCGGTTACGGCGTTGTGCCAACCACATCAACCACAATGTCAGTGGCCATCGGCGACGCCCTTGCAATCACATTGATGGAAGCGCGCGCCTTTACCCCAGACGACTTCCGCGACTTTCACCCCGGTGGCAGTCTCGGTGCCCAATTGTCCAAAGTTGCTGACTTGATGCACAAAGGGTCCAACGTGCCACTCGTGGGGCTGGAAACTCCGATGGGCGACACTTTGCTGACGATCTCTCAAAAGGGCTTTGGCGTGGTTGGCGTCTGCGATACGAATGGCCATCTACAAGGCATCATCACAGACGGTGACCTTCGCCGTCACATGGATGGCTTATTGGATCAAGTGGCAGGAACCGTCATGACAAAGGACCCAACAACCATCGCCCCAACCGCCCTCGCGCAAGAGGCGCTATCGATCATGAATGATCGCAAGATTACATGCCTATTCGCTGTCGACAACTATGCAAAACCCGCAGGCATTTTACATATCCATGACTGCTTGCGCGCGGGCCTTGGTTGAATGGTCTCGGCCAATGACAACCTGCATTCCCGACTGGTTGGCTGGGCCAAGATCATCTTACCCCTTTGCGCACTAGCCCTGTTGTCTACCCTCTTCCTTTTTGCACGCGGCACCAATGATCCAACCGATATTCCGTTGGCCGAAATCGACGCGCTTGCCCGCGAACAACGCATAACCGCACCCTCCTTTTCAGGCGTCGCATCAGATGGATCCCTCATCACCGTCAAAGCTCAAAGCGCGCAACCAGACTCCGGATCGCCCGGCGAACTGACAATTACATCGCCTCGCCTCACACTCGACGCATCTGATGGAACTTCACTGACCATTGTCGCAGGAGAAGGTGCGCTCAGCACATCAGCCAACACAGCACGGCTTAGCGGCCTCGCAAGGCTGGAAACATCTTCCGGTTACCTGATGGAAACCACAGAACTATCCGCCGACCTCAGCAGCGGTCTGATCCAAAGTCTTGGCCCGCTCGCCATAAAGGCGCCCTTCGGAGAGATAACAGCAGGTATGGTCAGCATAAGCGTTGGCAAAGATAACTCAGGTCAGCAGATGCATTTCACGCAAGGCGTGAACATGATATACGATCCAACAAGTCACAGCAGGTAACAGTCAAATGAAATTTTATACCCTCCTGACAGCCACTTTCTTGTGGATCATCGCCAGCATCGCGACCGCGCAAACCAATATCAACCTTGGCGGCATCTCTGCCGATCCCGATGCCCCCGTCGAAGTCAGCGCAGACAGCCTTTCAGTTGACCAAGACACCGGCACAGCCGTCTTCGAAGGAAACGTTGTCGTCGGCCAAGGCAACCTTCGAATATCCGCAGGCCGGGTTGAAATTGTCTATGGCAGCAGCACCGGTGAAATTGACCGCCTCAGCGTCTCGGGCGGGGTTACCTTTGTGACAGCCACAGAAGCCGCCGAAGCCGACAGCGCAGACTACAACATCGCTGGCGGCAGCTTGGTTCTGTCAGGCAACGTGTTGCTAACCCAAGGCGTCAGCGCAATTTCCGCGGACCGCATGCAGATCAATCTGGAAACCGGCAATGCAGAATTAACGGGCAGAGTGCGCACAACTTTCCAACAGGGCGGAAATTGATGACAGAACTGACCGTCACCGACGGGGATGTCGGCCTACGCATCGTCAACCTGCGCAAAAGCTACCGCAAGAAACTCGTCATTCGTGACGTTAGTTTGGAATTGGGCCGCGGTGAGGTCGTCGCGCTTCTGGGTCCCAATGGTTCTGGAAAAACGACGTGCTTTTATTCAATCGCCGGTTTGGTACAGGCCGAAGGAGGCCAAGTCATCATCGACGGCCGCGATGTCACAACCTTGCCGATGTATCGGCGCGCCAACCTCGGAATCGGATACCTTCCTCAAGAAATGTCGATCTTCCGCGGCATGTCCGTCGAAGACAACATTCTGTCCATCTTAGAAATCGCCGTCCGCGAACCGCACCGCCGACGTGAACGGCTCGAAAAATTGCTGTTTGAATTTTCAATCGAACATTTGCGCCGCGCACCTGCCTTGGCACTGTCTGGCGGGGAACGTCGCCGTGTTGAAATCGCCCGTTGTTTGGCCGCAGGGCCCAAATACGTCCTGCTGGATGAACCCTTTGCGGGGGTTGATCCAATTGCTGTGGGCGAAATCCGTCACCTCGTGGCTGATCTCAAAAATCGTGGCATTGGAGTTCTGATCACCGATCACAACGTACAGGAAACCCTGCAAATTGTCGATCGCGCTTACATCTTACATGATGGAAAGGTGCTCATGTCCGGCACCACCGATGAGGTCGTTCAAGATGAAAACGTTAAACGCGTCTACCTTGGCCAAGGGTTCCGCGTTACCTGAATTTTCGTTGACAAAGCATGCTGATCTGACGTTCCATAACAGGGATGACACACTCGGTACATGCGCACAAAAAAGTTCAGGCCCCTCGGCCTAACCCGCTGTGTAAAGGATTTATTTACCGACAATCATCAATTCTCAAGACGGTTGTACGGCGCTTCTGATATGCTTTGGGCAAATCTATTGCCGCGCGACCTCACATCAAAGGAGAGACGATGCGCTATCAGATCAGTGGAAAACAAATCGATATTGGTGAATCGCTACAAACTCATGTTCAAACCGAACTCAGTGAGATGGTCAGCAAATATTCAGGCCGCCCCACCGACGCTGTCGTGACATTTTCCAAATCCGCACATGAATATGTGTGCGAAACAGTCGTTCATTTATCCACAGGGCTAAGCGCACAGGCAAAAGGCCATGCTACTGAAATATATGCGTCTTTTGACAGCAGTCTTGAAAAAATGGATAAACAGCTTCGCCGCTACAAGCGCAGGTTGAAAGATCACCACAAGGAGCGACCACAACCAGTTGAACTTTCTGACGCTGGCTCCTATATCCTCGCCTCAACAGACGACTCAAACGAGGTAGAACCAGAAAGCAGCGCCCCTGTAATCGTGGCAGAGATGGAAGCGAAGATACCTTCAATTTCCGTCGGCGAAGCGGTAATGCAGATGGAATTGGCCAACGCGCCCGTGGTCGTATTTAGAAACGAAAAGAATAGTGTATTGAACGTCGTGTATCGGCGTGACGATGGAAATATTGGCTGGATCGACCCTCGAACAGAGGAATGACCCAGAAAAATCAGGATCGACTGAATGCAATTGTCAGATATTCTTCGGCCAGAAGCGGTCAAAATTCTTGCTGGATGCACCAGCAAAAAGCGGTTGTTCCACGACATCGGCGCTCTGGCGGAATCTGCCTATCAGATTGATCCGACAACTGTCATCGACGGTCTGATCGAACGCGAAGGGTTAGGGCCAACGGGCGTCGGTAACGGCGTGGCCCTGCCCCACGCAAGACTCCCCAACGTGGACAAGGTTCATGGCCTCTTTCTCCGTTTGGAAAAACCTCTAAATTTCGAAGCGGTCGACAAACAACCCATCGATCTGGCCTTTGCCCTGATCGCGCCCGAAGAATCCGGCGTTGATCACCTTAAGGCATTGGCACTCGTCTCCCGCACACTGCGCGATCCATCCGTTTGTGCAAAACTGCGGGCGAACGCGGACCCTGTGACGCTTTATACCATTCTTACAGAACTCGAAGCGACCCAAGCCGCCTAAGCGCCCCAAGCTCTAAAGCCGAACGCCTCATAATCGCGAAAATAAGCGGCCCGCGCTGCTTGTTCGATCTCATCATCATAAATTGCCGCCAAACGGCCCGCATATTGGTCCGTGATTTCGGGCACCTTCAGCATCCTGGTCCTTCCCATCTGACTGGCCAAAAGCGCCAGCTGATTGGGCATGTCATCCTCGCGCAAGATCACATCAGGCAACATCACATCCGCCATGCCCTGCAACAATGTGAACTGCGACGCCCATGATCCATCCACCCGAACAGATGTTTGCGCCGATAGATTATTGCGAAGAAATTTCAAAAACGCCAGAAACGCCGCACGATGCTGATTTCGACCATAGCTTTCAGACTCTTCACTATCAGGTAACGGCACCGAATGAACGCGCCGCAGCGTCGCCCGGATTTCTGGAAACCCACCATCGCCAGTCGTCAAAATGCGCTCACAAAACGCAACATGCGCCCGCGCCACAGGATGGCGCAAAACGGTAAAACTGCGATGCCCCGGCTCTGATCGCAACCAATCTCTCAACGTCTTATGCGTGAATCCTTCCCGCAAGCTTGCAGGTCGTTTACCATCCAAGCCAGCCAACCATTTGCGCACAAACTGATTAGGCCCCGTGCGCAACGGCATAAACAAAAGCGGGCTCTCAGGTGCGGCAAACATCGTCGGAATCATCGCACCGCGACGCGGTTCAAAATTCGGAGTCCGGCTCAGGTTAAAGCGATCAAGCTTTGCCAAAGACCGCTCCATCTCTTCAAAATTTGAAACCTTTGATGACAAGGGTGCCGGGTTCTGCTTTTTCAGCTTCTTGTTGAGGGATTCAATCCGATCATCCACGCCTAGATAGGTCGCAAGCCCATTCATCACCTCAACGCTTTGCAAATCTTCATAGGCCACATGAAAGGCGACCTGCCCGGTCACTTGCAGCCGGTTCAACAACGTCACCTGAAACGCCTGCAAGTCCGCCATATGCTGCTCAAACGCCTTGGGATCAAAACGGATCGCTTCGGTCTTCGCATGGTTAACATTGGTCAATTTCCATTGGCCCGTTGCCGTGGCAATTTTCCAACTGACAAAACTTTCCAGCGGGTTGCGCGTCAACACGATCTTGGCGCAAGCCCGATCCTCAATCAACGCATCAAAAACGCGCGGATCATGGTTGTTGAAATACCGAAACCCGTTCAATCCCGGTGCGGCCTTGATCCGTTTCAATAGATCCACGGGGCGCTTCTCACGATCCTCAATCGACACTCCCAGAACTGCATCTTTGTCAGGATAGCCAATAAAATGCGGGTTGAACGCTTCGCCATGGCAGGTCACGCCATCAAACATATTCAGATTGGCTTCCAGAAAGTTCGATCCTGTACGCATTTCTGCAAAAACAACAAAGCTATCGAACTGTGCCATCTAGCGAACCAAATACGGTTTGCGCTGTCGCGGCGCTTGGTTCAACGGCGCAGGTTCAACTGGAAAATCTCCCATCAAATAGGGGTGCATCCCTTGGTTTTTCAGGTTCTGAAGAAACTGACCAAAACCTGTCAAATCATGCATGCGCGGCGCCTCGGTCAGGCGGCGTTCCGTCTTGCCCGTCATCTCATCGACAATCGTCTGCAAGGCTTCCATCGGACTTTCGATAAACTCCGCCATGGTCCAAATTCGCACACGCGCTTTGGCATAAGGTCCACGCAGCTTGTTTAAATGCTCATTCTCTATTTTCTGAAGCTCCGCCGCCTCAATCCGCAGATCGGCAAAATTGCGATTGGTCTGAAACAGCGGTACCGCCCAAGCACCTGAAATCACAGACACCTGCGCATTGGGATCACGGGCCGTCATCCACGAAATATCTTGGGTATCCATCGGGCCAAACTGAAACGACTGTCGTTCACCACGCGTGTTCCAAATGAGGTTCGTCAAAAACATCTGGGCATTATAATCCCGCAGCTTCGGCTCATCTGAAAGCGCGCCCTTGAAAAAGGATTGCTGTAGATCAAACTGTACTTTGTCAGGCGCATAAATATGCCCATGCACACGGGTACCAGTATGTTTTGCCAGCCATCCTTCAAAATCTTCAAACAGCTCTGAAAAGCCCTGAAACACAGAATAGGGCGCACAGGTAATCCCGTTTTCCCAATCTTCGTTTGGCCAGCGGCTTTGCATATACAAACCCGGACGCCCGCGTGTCCGACGATCCACAGCTTTTGCAAAAATACGATCAATCTTACCGGGGTTAGGTTCCGCCCCTTTCATTGCCGTTCCATCATCGTTCAAAAACGTCTGATACAATAGGTTCGCATGCGGCCAGATCTTGCGCGCCACAAAACAATCGGATCGGCGCAAAAGCTGCAGGTGATCGTCATAAAAAATATGCGGCTTACCTTGGAAATCAAACTTCGACAGGGTCAGCGACCTGCTTTCGATCTTGGGCGAATACTGCCGCGCCAGCGTCTGGAAATAGCTCTCATCAGGAATCCAAACCCGCTTAAAGTACTTGTCATAAACGGGACGTTCCGGGTCCTGCAAAATCGCAGAAAGCGTGTGCCGGGTCAGACACCACCACTGCGATCCCATATGCGGCACCAATCCATCCGGGATTTTCCGTCTGAACCGCAATTTGCGCTGCACAGCGACGTATTTGTCAAACAACCGACGCTGGGTTTTCCACGAAAACGGGAACCGCAACGTAAACCGTTCGCGATCCAACCCGCCAACCGTCCAAGGCACGTCAGCCGTCGTCGCACTTTCGATAAAATCCGTGCGCGGGCGCGCCTCCAAATATCGCCTCAGCTCCTTGATCGGGCGCAACGGCAAACACGCTCCCGAGGCAAGGTAAACATGCGTAACGTCCTTGAAGTTGGTCAACATCATCTCTGCCGCAGATTGGGTTCCCGCAACGATACCCCAGGTGCCCCACTCACACTTGTGACGCTTGCAAAATTTCACCTGCTTGGACAGATCACCGACACTCGCAACGAACGCTTCATAGGTCTTGCGCTGCACAGTTTTATCGACGTGAATAACAACCGGGCACCCACCCTTTACCCAATGTCGAACGACCTGCTCCGCCCGGTCAAAGGCCGTGTGAACCAAAAGAACAACACCAACGCTCATGCCCAGTTACCCTTCGACATAAGCCCCAGAATTTCCAGCTGCCGCCAGTTGATATATTTCTCACTCCACTTACACCAAAGATCAGGGTTCTTTTCGATCCCAGCCGCATAGGCCTTGTATTCGTGGCTGTTGGCATAATGCTGCTTTCGCTCCAGCTCTTCGCGCGCCTTGTCGGTAAAGGTGGACAGAAACTTGGTGTGCAACAAAACACCAGACGCCTTTTCCCCACCCCATTCATCGTAAACAAGGTTCAGACCCCGCGGCAAAAGCATGTGGGTCGAACTGGCATAGGTGTAGCCCCGCTTCCACTTCACCAAGGGTATCTTATTCAACGCAGGCGCCCGTTCGGGCACGTCAGGAAAAAATGTGCGCGCCCTCGGTCCACCTTGAATCCAAAGATTGCCAAACCGCTTGTTACGCGAAATCGAATAATTCCCGCTATCAAACCAATGGGCAATTTCGAGCGGATCCGTCCCCTTGCGATAAGGAACATCATCAACCGGACCCTTGGGATACATATCCAACAACATCGACCCGAACGATTTGATCGACGATGCATCCAACCAATCCGTCAATGCCCGCAGCGGACGCGTGTCGCAAAACGGATAGACCAACAGCTCATCCGGATCGACCGTCAACGCCCAATGACCATCTGCATATTTGTGCAACAGCCAATTCAACCAATCCATCCCGAACCGCGATCGCTTATAGCTGCCCTTAGCACTGAACAAACTGACATCAGATTGCTCTTTCAGGTAAGCGGCGCCGCCATCCGTGCTCTCGTTGTCGACCATGATGAAATGATTGACGCCAAGATCACGATAAAACTGCAAGAAATACGGCAACCGGGCATCCTCGTTGCGCAGCGTACAGAAAACAAGAATATCACCGCCCCGGATCGAATCCGTGCGATCGGCAACAGGCGTCAACTGCCGGCGCTTTCGAAATGCCCGAATGCGCCAACGCTTTCGTAAAAGCCTTAGGCGATATGATTGCAACGCGCCCAAAGTTGCCTTTTCCTCTCACCACGATCCTTGAATGAACCGTTATCATGTTTTGGTTAAAACAATCTGGAAGTGCGTATCCCAATTTGGGGGATCAAAGGCCTGCTCTGCCTGTTTTCGCTGATCTTCGGTCAATGTTCTTACCGCTTTTTCCCATTGATAACGATCCAACGGATCAAGGTAAACGGCATTCGCACCCATGATTTCCCGACAAACGGGCAAATCAGCACAAATTACCGGTGCGCCAGCCGCCAAGGCCTCCACCGGGGGCAGCCCGAAACCCTCCGCAAACGACGGAAAAAGAAACCCCCGCGTCGCCCCGAACAAACTTTGCAGCGCCCCATCAGACAAATCTGATCGTTCGATAATGCGAGAATTGCGGCGATCCAGACGTTCAAGAACATCTTCATTCTTCCAACCACGCGGACCACAAATTAACAATCGCGGCGCATCCGGGCCCAGACGATCCCACACATCCAAAAGCAAGGCATGGTTTTTACGTGGCTCAATCGTGCCAAGCGTCATAAAGAATGGCTCATCCAGCAAACCATCCGGAACCGCACCAGGAACGGTTTTTTCAACACCAATATGAACCGGCAAGATCTCTGGCACCCGACCCAAGCGATCCAAATGGTGGGCAACATTCTGGCTTTCCGCGCCTGAGACACAAATCACCAAATCCGCAAATCGCGACACACGTGCCAACCGCGCAGCGAATTGATCGACCGTTTCAGGGCGTTGGAACTGCGGAAAATCCAATGGGATCGTGTCATGGATCATAACCGAAATCTGACTATCAACCTGTTTCCGCACCGCGCCTAAAACGCGTTCCGTTAGGTTGCTATGACCAACATTCAGATACGAAAACCCAGCAGGCAAATGTTTGGACAACAGCTTCGGCAACCGACCACCCACAGCACACGCAATAGCCATCGATCGAACAGCGGTCTGACCCATACGCGCCGCCGGGGTCAGCTTGGGGTTAAGTCGGGAAATCAGGTCCGGCTTGGGCCAATGATCCTGCTCAAGATTGGCCAGCAAACGCGCCATGCCCGTCTGATCCAATAGGACATAGCCCAGCGCAGTCCGCGACAGTGCGAACGCAGGCACCGGATCATCCAAAAGCGCCTTTAAGTAAGCGAGCTCAACACGATCAATACCCGTCAAAACGCGACCCGCCCGTGACACCAATCGACTGACGTCAAACAGGCGGGCGGGCGGGTGTTTCGCTTTCAAATGAATACTTATTGCGCAGCTTTGCTCATCGCTGACATGCTTTCCAAGAAGGCCGCGAACTCATCGCTCAACTCGGGGTTGGCAAGCGCAAAGGCAACAGTGGCTTCTAGATAGCCAGACTTGGATCCACAGTCATAACGCTGACCCTTGAACCGATAGCCATAGACGTCACGACCTGCCGTAATTTCTTCTGCAATCGCATCCGTCAGCTGAATTTCACCACCAGCGCCACGGTCAATCTTGTTGATATTGTCCAAAACATTTGGCGTCAGAATATAGCGTCCAATAACAGCCAAATTTGACGGCGCAGTGCCCGCCTTAGGCTTTTCAACCATACCCTTTACAGACACAACGCGCCCGTCTTCGGATGACACATCCAAAACGCCATAAGACGACGTTCTGCTGGGGGCCACTTCCATGGCCGCAACCATCGCGGCACCACCAGTTTCCTGATACGCATCCACCATCTGCTTGAGGCAAGGCGTTTCCGCCGCAATCACGTCATCCGGCAACATAACCGCAAATGGCTCATCGCCAATCAGACGCCGCGCACAGGACACTGCATGCCCCAAACCCATCGCTTTGTGCTGGCGGATATAAGCAATCGCGCCGCTTTCCATATTCGTGCTTTGCAGCTTCTCCAAAAGCTCGGTCTTGCCGCTTTCGCGCAGAGTCGCTTCAAGCTGATGAGAATGATCAAAAT
>CAKZVL010000026.1 GCA_937922155.1 uncultured Paracoccaceae bacterium
CGCTCAATGGTAGCGCCACTCTCGAAGATCTAGGTTTTGACGACGGCGCGGTTCACGTGGCACCAAACAGTGCGGCTGATACTTTCCAGATGTCGTTTGAGAATCCTGTCACTGATCCAATCCAACTTGCTTTCCTAGGTGTAGACGCCTTTTCTTGGACGCTGACCGATCAGGATGGCAATGCGCTGGAAATCGAATTGCTGCAAAACGCAGGCTCAGAACTGAATAATGGAGAGGCAACTGTATCAGACAACGTTCTGACCGACTTGGTCCCTACTACGTTTAATGACGGGACCTCGGCCAACGGAGTTATCCGTATAACCAGTGACACACCGATCACCGAGATCAATGTCCAGTTGGACCAAATTGTGAGCGGGGCCGACGGTCACCTTCTGTCTCTCGCAAAAGAGAATGTACCTTTACTTGACACAGATAGTGACGGAGTCATCAACGCTCTGGACACCGACAGCGACGGTGGCGGCGTGGGTGACAATGCCGAAGCGCAATTTGGCCAAGACTTCATCGAAGCCTCTGGCATTGACGCCAATGGTGACGGTCTGGATGATGCCTATGACCTGACCGGGTCCGGCGGCCGCCTTGGGCTTGATGCGAACGTGACGGGCACAAACCATGTGCTTATCACCGAAGCCGATGGTCAGGACGATCACGATGGTGATGGTATTTCCAGCAGCTATGACATTGATGACGATGGCGACGGGATTCTGGATACTATCGAAGACTTTGGACCAATTGCTTTTGCCGCTGACACAGTGTTCAGCGCAGGTAAAGCGACAGGCTCCATCGGCGATATCGGTGTGGCGGTCACTGGCAACGGAGGTGGCACAGTCTCAGACGCAGACGGTGTGGGCTTCGCGTACAACGAGTCCCTTGAAGGAACTATCACTTCTGAGTTCGATGGCGCTTTTGCTAATCTGACATTTGAAGTGTCTTCGCTTTATGCAGGCAACTCCATTGGCAACTTCACGATGACGCTGGACGACGGCACGTTCTTGTCAAATCTTGACTTTACTGTTGCTGATCCCGTCGCCTTGTCTGGTGGTGGTACGGCCAACACTGCTGCGCGGTTTGTGAGACCCGATGGTACCATTACGCTGATCGACCCCGATGGCGGAGGTGGAACTGATCAGGCAGGTGGTTATCTGACCTTCATCGGCCTTGATCAGGAGTTAATTGCTGAAGCGGGTGGAATTGTCAGCCTGAGTTTCGATATCATTGACTCGCCCATCTACGCCAATTCTGTGTTCACAATCGGCGGCTCGCCTCTGGCGGTTGGTTATTCGGATGCGGATTATGATGGCGTCGCCAACAGCCGCGACGTGGACAGCGACGATGGTGGCTTGGGTGACAATGTCGAAGCGCAGTATGGCCAAGAGTTCATTGCCGCATCTGGTGTTGACGCCAACCGTGACGGTCTGGATGATGCCTATGACCTCACCGGGTCTGGTGGTGATCTTGGTCTTGACCCCAACGCGACGGGGACCAACCATACTACCATCACAGCAGCAGATGGTCAGGACGATCACGATGGTGATGGCATCGCCAGCAGCTTTGATACGGATGATGATGGCGATGGGATTGCGGACACGGCCGAGCTTGGCTCAGACACGTCTCAGTTCTGGTTCATCAGCTCCAACGCTGTTGTCACCGACACACGCGCACAGTACAACCAACCAGCCAATACAGCTGACGGTGTTGTGACACGCACCAGTGGTCTGGTCTTTAACATGTCTGAAACAGGCGAGCCGAACCCAGAGTTCGTCTATGGCTTGAGCATTGCGGAAGGCGATACCGTTGATACGTTCAACCTGCTCAGCGCGGTTGGTAGCCAAAACGATGCCTATATGGTTGTCGACTATGATCTGGCGATTTTTGACGCCGACGGCGCGCTGGTATTCTCTGGTTCTGCAAGCGGGACAACTGCGGATAATGTCTTGGCGCTAAGCGGCTTTTCGCTAGGCGAAGGGACATATACCGTCAGCTTCCAGCCGACAGGATCAGCAATCCCGCAGGCCGCAGAGATCGCAGAGGTTCTGTTCACCAACGGTGCATATAATCCTGCCGACCCGTTTGAAGATGTCACGACGGTTGCGTCTCCACCTGTCGGCGTGGATGCTGACGGCGACGGGGTGTTCAACAATCTTGACATCGACAGCGATGGTGACGGGATTTGGGATCAATTCGAAGTGCAGGCTGTCCTTGGTGAGTATGGTGAACCCAACGTCACCGGGAACTCAGGTCACCCGCACTTGTTCTATGATCACAACGCATCCGCGTTCCCTGGGACGCTTGAGGGCAACAATATCGGTGATGATATCGCATCAGGCTCTGCCGTTACATTTGGGACGGGCATAGCTGCGACCCAAAGTGGCAGTGCGACAGGTTTCTCGACCACGCATTTAGGTTATACAGCAGCTCAAGAAGCGTTCGACAACGATGCCTTCATTCAGATGTCGTTTACAACGTCAGATGATGCGAGCCGTGCATTGGCCCTGTCAGAGTTTGTGACATACAGTACGCAGTATGTTGGGAACGTCGCGATCATGTTGGATGGTGAATTCGTCGCGGATGTTACGCTGAATGCGGAAGGTGGCGGCTTCAGAAGCTATGCCTTTGATGAGATCGTCGAATTGTCGAATGATACGACTCATACCGTAACGATTGTTCCGTACAACTATCAGGGTTCTGCAACGACAGTTGTGTTCGACTCCTACAACTTCAATCTGGTTCGAGCAGACTACGAACTGACCGACGACACCAACAACGATGGGACGCTGAACCGTAACGACGTCAATAGTGATGGTGAAGGTTTGACGGACCGCGAAGAGGTTGAACTGAATGCGGATGACCTTGCGGCGCTGGAAAGCGGTGCGGCCAATGATGACGGGTTCCTGATCCTTGCGGATGAGGCTGGTCTGACGCTGGACTTTGGTAACGTCGAAAACGTGACCGATCTGGAATACATCAATATGGATGGCACAACGGGTCAAACCCTGACTTTGTCCGACCTTGATGTGTTGTCATCCACGCCAAGCGGTTCGGTCATTGTCCTTGGCGATGGCGAAGACACTGTCGAAGTCAGCGGCTTTACCGACACGGGTGAAACCCAATCCGTGGATGGGCAGACACTGCATCAGTATGAATCCAATGGTGCAGAGGCATGGATCGACGAAGAAATCACTGTCGTCGTCTAACGCCGCCAACAGTTAAGAAAAGGGGCTCGCATGATGCGGGCCCTTTTTTGGTTTCGGATTTGTCCGTCAAACTTACGGCTCTCGAAGCGCCTCTTGCGTCTTGATCAATGGCTTCAGCAGGTACTGCATCACGGTCCTCTCACCCACATGCACCTCTGCGTCGGCCAACATTCCCGGTCGCACGTCAAACACATCCGACTTTGTCGCCAAAGATGTCTTATCCAACGCGATCAGCACCTTGTAATAAGGCTCCTGATCCGGGGCTTGATTGTCTTCAAATGTATCTGCGCTGATTTGGGAAATTTCACCCTGAAGACTGCCGTGGATGGTATAGTCATACGCGCTCAACTTGATGGTTGTGAACATACCAAGCGAAAGAAAGGCGATGTCCTTGGGTTGGATACGTACTTCAACCAAGAGTTCATCATTCAGCGGCGTAATTTCAAAAATAGGTTCACCTGACTGGACGACGCCACCAACCGTCGTGGTGTAAATCGTGTTCACGATGCCCGTGGTCGGCGATACTAGGCTAGAGCGCACCAACTGATCTTTGCTTTGTTCCACCTGCGCACGCAAGCGTGCCAGATCTGACACCAGGCGTGAAATCTCGTCAGATCGTTCCAGTTCAAAGGTCGCGACCAGATTGTCACGGGCAAACAACGCATCCGTCGCGGCGGACCGCGCATCCAAAAGGTCTAAAGCGGGAAGCGCACCTTGAGAGACCAACTCCTCCATCGTTTCCACGCGCTCTTGATCAAGGGCGAGCTGTTCCTCTGCGGCACGAAATTCTGAATTGAATTTGAGAAGTCGAGAGTGGAACAGGTTTTCTTCTGATGTGACGAGCATCGGATTTGAGGCGTGGAATGTAGCCGGAAAAACAATTTCTTCGGCCCCTCCTAGTTCAGCTTGCAGTCGTATCAATCGCGCTTCAATCGTTAATATCTGGCTTTCAAAGTCGCGGACTTCAGCCAAATATTTCGTCCTGTTAAGCTTAGCGATGACCTGACCCACTTCGACGGTATCGCCTTCGCTGACATTGATTTCATCAAGTATGCCGCCTTCCAGACTTTGCACAATTTGCGCACTGCTCGCTGGAACAATCACGCCCGGTCCTCGGACAATTTCTGCAAGTGGCGCATTGTTGGCCCAAATAACAAACGACACGGCAAAGAGTGACAAGATCCAAATGAGTGCCGCGCTTCCCCGGCGTTTTTCGCTCGCAGCTTTCATGACTTACGATTTCCCTGCAGTTGCGCCATGATCTCATCCCTTGGGCCGATCAGTGCAAGTTTTCCGTTCTGCATGACGCCAATTCTATCACATATACCAATGATTTCAGTCCGGTGTGTTGTCAGAATGCAAGTCTTGTTTTGAAGCCATTCTTCCATGCGGGCGATCACTTCGGCCTCCAAGGTTTGGTCCATGGCTGCAGTTGGTTCATCAAGAAGAACGATCTGCGGGTCGGCCAGATAAATCCGCGCAAGGCCAAGGGATTGGCGTTGCCCGACGGACAAACCAACGCCGCCATCTGCAACCGGCATATCCATCCCTAAGGGATGACGACTGGTCGTTGCCCAGAGGCCTGAAAATTTCAGCGCCCCTTCAAGATCGGTTTCACTGAAAGTGCGTGGCCCTAGTAATAGATTGTCACGTAGCGTCCCCGAGAACAAAGTAATGTCCTGAGTGAGGACACCCATGTTTCTGCGGAGATCGACCGGGTCCAGCTGTCGAATTTCTAGGCCATCAAGGCGTATTTCTCCATGCTCAAAAGTATAGAGGCCTGATAAAAGCTTTAAGAGTGTGGATTTTCCTGATCCATTACGACCCAAGATCGCCACGGTTTCCCCAGGCTGGATATCAAGTTGCCCAACATGCAATGCAAGATCCTGATCCTCACCATAGCGAAACTTCAAATCAACAATATTGATATGCCCCTTAAGGTTATCCCGCCTTGAGTACTGCCGTGTATGCGTGCGTTCTTGGGTGGAGGCTACAATTGTCGAAAGACCATCCAATGACACGCGAACTTGTTGCCAGCGCGAGATAGCACCAGACAATTGGGTTACGGGTGCGATCGCGCGGGTCGATAAGATACTTACGGCGATGATCGCGCCGACACTGAATTCTCCTGCAAGAACCATATAGACCCCCGCAACAACCGCTGACACGTAGGCGATTTGCTGAATACCTTGCGACATAAAGGCTAGCCTAGCTGAAGTCGCCCGTTGGTCTTGTGTCTTTGAAGAGGCCAGCAACGCTAAATCTTCCCAAGCGGTTTGGAATCTGTTTTCAGCCTGGTTTAGTTTAATCGCTTCTGCACCATAGGTCATTTCGTTCAAGATCCGGCTTTGCGCAGAATTCGTCCCCTGCATGTCTTCAGAAATCCGGCTCAGCGTTCGCCGCGTCAACAGGCTGATCAAGATGATCAACACAAGCGCGGCCACAGGAACCCAGACGACCTGACCTGCAATGAGATAGATCAGACCAAGAAAAACAAACACAAAGGGCATATCCGCAAGAGAGCCCATCGCGGTTGCGGTAAAGAATTCTCTCACCGAGGAAAAATCCCGCATCAAGGAGCCAAGCGCAGCAGGCCCCATTTGCCGTTCGTTCATACGCATGCCTTGTAGTCGCGCGGCCAGTTCAGCACTTAGGTTGATTTCGACCTGACGTCCCATGTCATCGACCAGACGACCACGCGCTATCTTCAGTAGAACCTCGAATGTAATAGCTACAAACGCACCAATCGCCAGCACCCAAAGGGTCTGCAAAGAAGCATTCGGAATAACACGATCATAAACTTGAAGTGCAAAAAGCGAGACCGATACAGCGGCAGCGTTCGCGATGATCGTTGCCAACAAGATTTCAAGGGTCAGCCACTTCTGAGAAAGAATATGCCGCCAGAACCAATGTCCCCGCCCTGACTGACCGACGTACTTTGCCTCAAGTGCTTCGACGGTTGGGGCGGCAAACAGGTATTCACCTGAAAAATCTTCTGCAAAATCTGCCTGAGCGACCTTAACAAGGGCACCATCAATGGTTGTGTTTTGTAAATTGAAAAAACCGTCTTCAAAACTGACAACGTTGACATAATCACCATTTTTCAGTCTTGCGCAGAATGGCATTGGTATGCGGTCTGGCACGTGCGCCTTGTCAATTTTGGACACGAAACCAATACGTTTTAGAGCCCGCTCTGCATCATCTTGAGCAAAAGCATCTAGTGTAACCGGCAACCCGAAAACCAGTTCATCAGCAGATATTGGTTTTCCGAGGATTCCTAGGTAGGCAACAAGGGTATCTAAGAAATTTGTAGTCCTATCTGAAGATCTTTGACTGGTTTCCGCACTGCCGTTCACGTCTGCGGTATCGTTCATGGTACTGCAGCCTCCAGTTGATTTTTGTTATTACTAGAATCTATATGGAACATCTTTGCATCTGGCAAATCTTATCTATTGACTCGAACTCCTTAAAGGTTGCCCGCGCGAATCGATGCGGCGTAGAGTTCGAAAAAGCAAAGCAATCATAGAATTGCAGATGGGCAGATTGACAATGAAGGTCTTAATTTTTTTAACCGCTTTAGCTGGCTGTTCCGTGGTCGAACACCAGCTTGATCCATCTTTGGATCAGGCCGCAGAGAGCCTTCTCGCTCAGGATTTAAATGTTCAAAATGAGCGTTTTCTCCGTAGTAACCAACCGGCCCCATATCAGGGCATTATACTTCAAAAGTACACGGAATTTGAACAGGAATTTCAGGGTAACTTGGACGAGTTGGCTATTTTGCAAGTCCGCGCAAAGCAGAACAAGTTACCCCAGTTCACGCCTTCGGCCTCTGCGCGAGCAAATGGGAGTGTAAGCGCAAATATTGGGGTTCGGCAGGCGCTATTTGCAGGTCAGCTTTACGAAGCGGAGTTTCATGACGCCAATGTTCAAGCGATCTCACAACAAGTGACGGTCTTGCAGGCCCTAAATCAAGAAACATCTCAAGATTTGAAACTGTTTTTGGATTATCGGGAAAATGTTGAAGTCAAAGCCATGCTAGATCGGCTGGCGACGGAGCTGGAAAAGCTTTTGGACCTCGCGCGTTTGCGCAGTCGCGGAGGATTGGTTACCGCAGACGAAGTGGCCTTGTTCGAATTGAACCTGACTGAAATCCGAACAGATGCAACAATCGCCTATTCTAATGCAAAAGTCGCCCTAGCCGACTTGCCACAGGTCGATACGACGGCCGCGCTCGTGAACTTTCACAGCGAACCGGATCAAATCCCGATTGATTTACTCGTCGCGCTGACAGAGCGGGAATTGGCTCGCAGCGAACTGCGCCTTTCCCACGCATCATCACAGCCCAAGGTTGCAATTGAGGGGTCGGGTGGGATCGACCTGTTGACAGGCAAACCGCTAAGCCGTGCAGGATTGGTCGTTGAAAGCGACCCAATCACATTAGGCGGCAATACAACGCTGCAACTTGCTGAATTGAAGCTGCGACTTGCCGAACGTAAACTCGCGGAAACTGTTAGCGATCTTGCACAAGAAACAGCGCGGCGTGAAATGCAAATTCAGGCTCTCGAAAGTCAGCTAGGCGCGGCAAGCAATCTGATGAGACAGGCCAGCATACGGCTTGACTCCTTCCCAAACCAATTCGCTGCAGGCAGTGCTGACTTGCCCGAAGCGATCGGTCTTGTTGATACTTTGCGTCGTTCGATGGAATCTCAGATCAGAACAAAATATGAGATTCTTAATCTTCGGAGAGAGATCGCTGAAGACTTAGGAGACTTCTGGTCGTTTTCGTAAACAATCAACCACCGACGGTTTGTACTGTTTACAGGTTTCTTCAAATTTACCCACTTTTGACCATGTTTCCCTGATTTTGTTGAAAATGCGGCGAACTGATGGCACTCCTTGGTCATGCCGCTGTTGGCATGGTTGTGTTCTGGTTTGTAAATGGTTTGGAAGATGTTTGGCGCTTTGGGGGTCTCTGTTTCGTTGTCGGCTTGTGGGGATCCGATTGAGTTTGAAGGGAGCGTCGATCCACTCCCGTTCGTACAGATTGAGACAGGAGCAATCCATGCCGACAGCGGTTTCGCGCAAGTTTGGACCGAACTTGGCCCTGTCGCACAATCGGTTTGCAAAGAGTCGGATCCAAAATATGCCGCGGGTTTTTGTGATTTTGAACTCTTTGTCGGGTCTGATCTGGTCCCTTGGAAGAACGCCCAAATGATCGTCGCGGCAAATGGCAAGCCGGGGATCCACATTGGTGGAGGCATGGCAGCGTCAGCACTCAATCAGGATCAAATCGCGTTCATTTTGGCGCATGAAGCGGCACATCGTATCGCAGGACACTCCATCGGCGCGGCGAATTTGAAAGCTGATCGTGAAGGCGCGTTCAGCTTGGCCTTAAGTCCGCAAAAGTCACTTGAGTTGGAGGCAGACGTAATCGGAACAATTCTGGTGTCGATGGCTGGTTTTGATCCTTTGCAAGGAGCCGAGGCAATAAAAGTGTTCTCTGATAGCCGCCTAGAGGAATCAACAACCCACCCGAGTTTCAGCCAACGATTTGCAGTCGTCCAAGCAACGATCAAAGCGCGAGAAGCAGGCGAGCAGATTTTATGGAATTGACGTGCTGACTTCAGTCTGGCCTGATCAAGCCGAGCATGGTTCATGACAATTCACTCGAAAGAACCATGTTAAAAAAGAGAATTATTGGGAAGTATTGGTGCCCAGAAGAGGACTCGAACCTCCACGTCCATACAGACACCAGCACCTGAAGCTGGCGCGTCTACCAATTCCGCCATCTGGGCACAGATGCGACAATGCTGGGATTACGCCTGACCGCATTGTCTGTCAACGGGGTGGTTCGTTTTAACGCGCCCTTTGCACCTTGTCTGCGATTGGGGGCGGCGTTAAACCCCCTTTGAACAGTTGAAAAGGTGCTGCATGTCCCAACTTGTGACGATCTTTGGTGGCTCTGGCTTTGTCGGTCGCTACATCACTCGCCGTTTGGCGCAGGAAGGGTATCGCGTGCGGGTGGCCGTGCGCCGCGTGAATGAAGCGATGTTTGTGCGTCCCTATGGTTCAGTTGGGCAGGTTGAACCTGTTCTTTGTAATGTGCGCGATGATGCAAGCGTGCGTCAGGTGAGTGAAGGCGCGGACATTGTCATCAATTGTGTCGGTCTGCTGGATGAAACCGGTAAGAATACGTTTGATGCTGTTCAAGCCGAAGCGCCGGGTCGCATTGCGCGGATTGCCAAGGAACTGGGGATCAGCCGGATGATCCAAGTTTCTGCCATTGGTGCAGATGTGAACAGTGCAAGTGATTATGCCCGCACCAAAGCCGAAGGCGAAGCGGCGGTTTTGGAACATATGCCCAACGCTGTCATTCTGCGCCCGTCGATCATATTTGGACAAGAAGATCAGTTCTTTAATCGCTTTGCTGGGATGTCGCGGCTTGTGCCGATTTTGCCTGTTGTCGGGGCTGATACGAAATTCCAGCCGGTTTTTGTGGATGATGTTGCGGCGGCGGCCGTCGCCGCGGTTCAAGGATCGGCCAAAGGCGTTTATGAGCTTGGTGGCCCCGATGTTGACAGCTTTCGTGGTTTGATGACCACGATGTTGGGGATTATTCGGCGGCGTAAGTTGATCCTGAACATTCCGTTTTGGGTTGCTCGGATCATGGCGTTCTTTTTTGCGGTTGGAAATTTTCTGTCGCTTGGCATTTTGCCGCGTGCGATTACCGCTGATCAAGTTAAGAACCTTGCCGTTGATAATGTGGTTGCGCCTGATGCAAAGGGGCTTGCTGATTTAGGCGTCACACCGACAGCGATGGAGGCGATTTTGCCGGATTATTTGTGGCGGTTTCGCCCATCTGGGCAGTACGACAGCATCAAAGAATCGGCCAAAAACCTGCGCACTTAGGTGTAGGCGATATAAAGCAGCACAATCCCGAGGATGACACGGTAGATCACGTAAGGCGTAAAGCTGACGGATCGCAAGAGGCGCATCATTAAGCTGAGTGCGCCAAGCGCTGCGACAAATGCGAAAATCGCGGCGATTCCACCGTCTTTGGCAAGTTGCATGTCGGCGGTTGCGATAACTTCGGCGCCAAGAAGAACGCCGGATGCGATGATCGTCGGGATCGACATCAGCATTGCAAGCTTTGCGCCATCTTCACGCTTATATCCAAGCTGACGCGCGGCAGTAATCGTAATGCCAGACCGCGATGTGCCGGGGATTAATGAAATGGCCTGCCAAAATCCCATCGTAATGGCGTGGCGCAGCGTCCATTCATGGGCTTCGCGCGTTGTTGGCCCGGTTTGGTCTGCCCAGTAAAGCACGATGCCGAAAATCAACATCGTCCAGCCGATGACTGCGATGGATCGCATCATGTCATCAAGGCCGGTGAGCTTGAGGATCAAGCCGAAGATGATCACGGGAATCGTCGCAAGGATGAGGCAAAGCGCCAAAAACGCGCCCGGTGTATCGACCTTGCCCCGACAAAGGCGGAAAAATCCGATCAGCGCTGATTTCACATCCGCCCAAAAATAGATAACGACCGCGAAGAGCGTTCCGACGTGCACAGCGACGTCGATAGCTTGCCCCTGATCTTCCATGCCGGTCAGTTGGGGCAGCAAAATTAGGTGCCCTGACGATGAAACAGGTAAGAATTCAGTTACACCTTGGATCAAGGCCGCAAGTAAAAGCGTAAATAGAGGCATGTTATTTCCCGATTCGATTGGCGTCTTTTAACTGATACGTTCCAATGGGAAAGACCGCATATAGGTCCGGTTCGGACTTAGTTTTAATAGTTTTCCAGAGATTTTTTCTGATACCATCCATTTCGTTGCTTATTAGGTCAGTAATACTGACTTTTCATCTGGCGACTGCTGCCCTAAAAGGACGGTTCTAACGTCGCGACTGAGGGATTTGTGATGGCTAACCAAAAGATGTTGAAGTTCACGACTGTTGACCGGGATATGCCGGAGAAACGGCCGCCGAACCTACGCCGCGACGATTTCAACGAAATTTACGCTGAGTACGCAGGTGACAAGGCTGAGGAGCAGTCTAGTCGCTGTTCGCAGTGTGGTGTGCCTTACTGTCAGTCGCATTGTCCGTTGCACAACAACATTCCCGATTGGCTACGTCTGACGGCTGAGGGTCGTTTGCAGGAAGCTTATGAGCTGAGCCAAGCGACGAATACGTTCCCGGAGATTTGTGGCCGCATTTGTCCGCAGGATCGCCTGTGTGAAGGCAATTGCGTGATCGAGCAATCTGGCCATGGGACTGTGACCATTGGTTCGGTTGAAAAATACATCACTGACAAGGCGTTTGATGAAGGCTGGGTTAAGCCGATCCGCCCGTATGCAGAGCGTGCAGAAAGCGTTGGTATTATTGGAGCGGGCCCTGGTGGTCTAGCCGCCGCTGATCGTTTGCGCCGCCAAGGTGTGCAGGTCACTGTGTATGATCGTTATGACCGTGGTGGTGGATTGCTGACCTATGGCATTCCCGGTTTTAAGCTGGAAAAAGACGTCGTGATGAAGCGTATGGCGCAGCTAGAGGACGGTGGCGTGCAGTTCGTGTTGAATTGCAATGTCGGTGAAGACCTGAGCTTTGACGCCATTCGCGGAAAGCATGATGCGGTTCTGATCGCAACTGGTGTCTATAAATCACGGGATTTGCCCGATACCGATGCCGACGGCATTGTGCGGGCGATTGATTTTCTAACGGCGTCCAACCGCAAAAGCTTTGGCGATGACGTCGCTGAGTTTGATAGCGGTGAGCTGAACGCAGAAGGCAAAAGCGTTGTCGTTATCGGTGGCGGTGACACGGCGATGGATTGTGTGCGCACGTCTGTCCGCCAAGGTGCCAAGAGCGTGAAATGTTTGTACCGTCGGGACCGTGCCAATATGCCGGGCTCGCAACGCGAAGTGCAGAACGCCGAGGAAGAAGGCGTCGAGTTTGTTTGGCTGTCTGCCCCGAATGGTTTTGAAGGTGATGCTGTCACAGGCGTGAAGGTGCAAAAGATGCGCCTTGGTCAGCCTGATGCGACTGGCCGTCAGGCCCCTGAGGTGATCGAGGGTGCAGATTATGTCGAAAGCGCAGACCTTGTCATCCAAGCGCTTGGCTTTGAGCCTGAGGACCTACCCAAGCTTTGGGGTGTTGAGGGTTTGGAAGTCACGCGTTGGGGTACTGTGAAGGCTGAATTTTCGACAGGTCAAACCAGCCTTGATGGGGTGTTTGCAGCCGGGGACATCGTGCGTGGTGCATCCCTTGTTGTTTGGGCGATCCGCGATGGTCGTGAGGCGGCGGATGCCATGCTTGAGTATCTGTCCGGGGCGACTTCGGTGGCTGCAGAATGATACGGCACACCCTGTACACACCCTGTACACACCCTGTACACCGAGCGCGGCACGCGCTTTTGGCGGTTGGGTCATCACTGCTGACACTTATGGCGGTTCCGACAACCGCACAGACTGTTGAGACGTTTAACCTGCCTGCTGGTTGTGAAGCGTTCATGACGGTACAAAGCAAGGATTGCACCGTCGATCATCATTTCATTTGTGAAGGTGATCCCGAGGGCCACAAGCAACGCGTTTCATTGGATGAGGAAGGCCTGACCTATTTGGGCAGCATCGATGAAGAAACGCAGTGGGTACAAAGTTTCCATCCGCGGTCTGGCCATTCAGAACGACTGGCCCCGTCGAACCCTGATCCGGCGTCGTTTAGTGAGCTGATCAATAATGGTGTCGACACCTATGATTTTCAGACGCTGTCTGATGAGGTTGGCCCCAGCCGTTTTGTTGGTATGGATCAACTGACCGGGCGGACTGTGACCATTGATGGCGTGACGTTGGAAGAAACGGAATACCAGATCACCGCCTATGATGGTGACGGTAATGAGATGTGGTCATCCAAAGGCAATGAGCTGATTAGTCGTGAAAGACGCATGTTCTTTTCCGGGCCAGGTGTTGTCACGGTGCCAAGCGGGACGTTCGAAGAAGATGACGGGCCTGTTGAATTTATTTTTCCCGGTGAAGCCGGGTTTCTATCTGCCAACCCAAAGCATGGATGCGGTGTTGTTTTGTCAAACAGCCCTGTGTCTGAATTGAAGGAGTTTCTGAATGTCGGGCTATGATCAAACTTGGGTCGCCGCAGAAGAAGCAAAACGTCAGTGGATGGCCGAAAACGGCCTTTACAAAGCGGACGATGAACACGCGTCCTGTGGTGTTGGCCTGATCGTTGCGATTGATGGCAGCGCGTCCCGCGATGTTGTTGCCAAGGGCATTGATGCCCTTAAGGCCGTTTGGCACCGTGGTGCGGTTGATGCGGATGGAAAGACTGGCGATGGCGCAGGCATTCACGTGCAGATTCCTGTGCCGTTCTTTGCGGATCAGATCCGTCGGACGGGACATGAGCCAGTAGAAGGTGAGCGCATTGCCGTTGGTCAGATTTTCCTGCCACGCACCGATTTTGGCGCGCAGGAGCAATCCCGCACGATCGTGGAAACCGAAGTCTTGCGCATGGGCCATTACATCTATGGCTGGCGTCATGTTCCGGTTGATCAAACTTGTCTGGGCGATAAAGCGAACGCGACTCGTCCTGAGATTGAACAAATCCTGATCCGTTGTGAAAAGGATATCGACGAAGAAGCGTTTGAACGCGAGCTATACATCATTCGTCGCCGGATAGAGAAGGCTGTTACGGCCTCTGGCATCAATGGGTTTTATGTGTGTTCGCTGTCGTGCCGGTCGATCATTTACAAGGGTATGATGCTGGCCGAACAGGTGGCCGTTTTCTATCCTGACCTGATGGATGAGCGGTTTGAAAGCGCGTTTGCGATTTATCACCAACGTTATTCCACCAATACATTCCCGCAGTGGTCGCTGGCGCAGCCGTTCCGCATGTTGGCCCATAATGGTGAGATCAACACGCTGAAAGGCAACGTCAATTGGATGAAAAGCCATGAGATCCGCATGGCCTCCGGCGCGTTCGGAGAGAAGGCGGAAGACATCAAGCCGATCATCCCGTCGGGGGCGTCGGATTCGTCTGCGTTGGATGCGGTGTTTGAAGTGCTGGTTCGCGCGGGCCGGTCTGCGCCCATGGCAAAGACCATGATGGTTCCTGAAAGCTGGTCCAAGCAGGCGGTGGAAATGCCGCAAGCTTGGCAGGATATGTATTCCTATTGCAACGCGGTGATGGAACCTTGGGATGGTCCTGCCGCCCTTGCCATGACGGATGGTCGTTGGGTGTGTGGTGGTTTGGACCGTAACGGTTTGCGGCCGCTTCGCTATGTTGTCACGGGTGATGGTCTGCTGGTTGCGGGTTCTGAAGTTGGCATGGTTCAGGTTGATGAAAGCGCGGTTGTTGAAAAAGGTGCGCTTGGTCCCGGTCAGATGATTGCCGTGGACATGCAAGAGGGCAAACTTTTCCATGATGAGGAAATGAAAGACGTCTTGGCCGCGTCCCAGAAGTTTGGGGAGTGGGTAGGCAAGGTCGTCGATTTGAACGAACTGCTGCGCGATGTGCCAGAGAAGCCGCTGTTTGAGGGCGCGGATTTGCGTCAACGTCAGATTGCTGCAGGCTATACCATCGAAGAGTTGGAACAGGTTCTGGCGCCGATGGCCGAGGATGGCAAAGAGATGATCGCGTCGATGGGGGATGATACCCCGTCTGCGGTGTTGTCGGATGTATATCGTCCGTTGTCGCACTTTTTCCGGCAGAATTTTTCCCAGGTCACGAACCCGCCGATTGATAGCTTGCGCGAAAGCCGGGTGATGTCGCTGAAGACGCGGTTTGGCAATCTGAAGAACGTTTTGGATGAGGACAGTAGCCAAACCGAAATTCTGATGATGGAGAGCCCATTCGTTGCGAACGCCGAGTTTGATGAGATGGTCAAGCATTTCGGCGATAACGTGGCGTTTATCGATTGTACGTTTGCGGCGGGGCAAGGTGCGCTGAACGCGGGACTTGCGCGGATTCGCAATGAGGCTGAGGATGCTGTGCGGTCTGGTGCGGGGCACCTTGTGTTGACGGATCAGCATCAATCGGAAGATCGCGTTGCGATGCCGATGATCCTTGCGACGTCGGCGGTGCATTCTGGGCTGACCAAGAAGGGCTTGCGCACGTTCTGTTCGATGAATGTGCGGTCGGCTGAATGTATTGATCCGCATTACTTTGCGGTCCTAATCGGTTGTGGTGCCACGACTGTGAACGCCTATCTGGCGCAGGACAGTTTGGCGGATCGGGTCAACCGGGGTCTGATCGAAGGGTCCCTGACCGATGCGATGCGTCGTTATCGTGCGGCGATTGATGCGGGACTGCTCAAGATCATGTCAAAGATGGGGATTTCGGTTCTGTCGTCTTATCGTGGCGGTCTGAACTTTGAGGCCGTGGGCCTGTCGCGTGCGATGGTCGCGGAATACTTTCCTGGAATGCACAGCCGAATTTCGGGCATTGGTGTCAGCGGCATTCAAGCCAAGCAACAAGAAACCCACGCAAAGGGTTGGAAGCAATCCAACGATATTCTGCCCATCGGCGGTTTTTACAAAGCTCGCCGATCTGGGGAAAAGCACGCTTGGGAAGCGCAGACCATGCATATGATGCAGGCGGCCTGTAACAAGGCGTCTTATTCGTTGTGGCAGCAATACTCCAAGTCGATGCAGGCCAACCCGCCGATTCATTTGCGCGACCTGTTGGCGATCAAGCCGCTTGGCACCGCGATCCCGATTGATGAGGTTGAAAGCATTACGTCAATTCGCAAGCGGTTCGTGACGCCGGGTATGTCGCTTGGGGCGTTGAGCCCTGAGGCGCACAAGACGCTGAACGTGGCGATGAACCGGATTGGGGCAAAGTCCGATTCTGGTGAAGGCGGTGAAGATCCAGCGCACTTTGTCCCGGAATCGAATGGTGACAACCCGTCTGCCAAGATCAAGCAGGTGGCCTCTGGCCGCTTTGGTGTCACGGCTGAATACTTGAACCATTGTGAAGAGCTTGAGATTAAAGTCGCCCAAGGTGCTAAGCCGGGCGAGGGTGGTCAGCTGCCGGGGATGAAGGTCACAGACCTGATTGCACGTCTGCGTCATTCGACCAAAGGTGTGACCCTGATTTCACCGCCGCCGCACCACGATATCTATTCGATCGAGGATTTGGCGCAGCTGATCTATGATCTGAAACAGATCAATCCGCGTTGTAAGGTAACGGTCAAGCTGGTGTCATCATCTGGTGTTGGTACGATTGCGGCAGGTGTGGCCAAGGCTAAGGCGGATGTGATCCTGATTTCGGGTCACAACGGTGGCACGGGTGCCAGCCCAGGGACGTCGATCAAGTACGCTGGGCTTCCGTGGGAAATGGGCCTGACAGAGGCACATCAGGTTCTTGCGATGAACAACCTGCGGGACCGCATAACGCTGCGCACCGATGGTGGTTTGCGCACGGGGCGTGACGTTGTGATGGCGGCGATGATGGGGGCCGAAGAATATGGCATCGGCACCGCCGCGTTGATCGCAATGGGCTGCATTATGGTGCGCCAGTGCCAGTCGAACACCTGCCCCGTTGGTGTTTGTACGCAGGACGAAGACCTGCGCGACAAGTTCACGGGTAACGCGGACAAGGTTGTAAACCTGATCACATTCTATGCGACCGAAGTGCGAGAGATTTTGGCCAGTATTGGTGCGCGGTCATTGGATGATGTGATTGGGCGTGCGGATTTGCTGACGCAGGTCAGTCGGGGTTCTGCGAACCTTGATGATCTGGACCTTAACCCGTTGCTGATCACTGTCGATGATGCCCATAGCATCGTTTACGATCGGGACCGTGCGCGCAACGCTGTTGATGACACCTTGGATGCGCAGATCGTAACGGATGCGGATCGGTTCCTATCTGACGGTGAAAAGATGCAGTTGGAATATACCGTACAGAACACGCTGCGCACGATTGGTACCCGTACATCGAGCCACATCGTCAAACGATTTGGTATGCGCAACGTCCTGCAAGACGACCACCTGACGGTCAAACTACGGGGGTCTGCAGGGCAGTCATTGGGTGCGTTCGCGGTGCCGGGTCTAAAGATCGAAGTGCGCGGCGACGCGAATGACTATGTTGGCAAAGGATTGTCTGGGGGTACGATTGTTGTACGTCCGCCGATGTCGAGCCCGCTTGTTGCGTCTGAAAACACGATCATTGGGAATACCGTTCTATATGGTGCGACAGATGGATATCTGTTTGCCGCTGGTCGTGCCGGTGAACGTTTTGCGGTTCGCAATTCCGGTGCAAAGGTTGTCATCGAGGGCTGCGGTTCCAACGGTTGTGAATATATGACCGGCGGCGTTGCCGTTATCCTTGGTTCGATTGGTGCGAATTTTGGCGCTGGTATGACGGGAGGTATGGCGTATCTATATGATCCTGATGGGGTTGCGCATGCATTGATCAATCATGAATCTTTGGTGACTTGCCCTGTGACGGTGCCGCATTGGTCTGCCCAACTAGAAGAGCTGATTGAGCGTCATGTTGAGGAAACCGGCAGTGTCAAAGCGTCGGACATATTGCGCCATTGGGATTTGGAAAAGCAGAATTTCTTGCAGATTTGCCCAAAAGAGATGCTGGTCCATCTGCCTCATCCGTTGAGTGAGGAAGAGGCCGCAATTCCGGCAGAATAATGGCGGTTTGTTGAAAATTGCGAAATCCCAGTAGTTTAGGTGCTGCTGGGATTTTTCTTTTCCTTGGCGTAAACTTAATTGTTTCCTAATTGGGGCCAATTCTCCTGTCATCATCATCATTGTTGAAACGACTGATGATGAGGCCATCGTGCCGACCACGTACACTGATCAGTTTTATGAAATGGACCCATATGCGCCTCCGCCTATTGGGACGTTTCTGCCTGTGTTCAGTTTCAATCTGATTGATCAAGATGATGATGGCGACATCGAAGCAAACGGTGGTGACAGTGTCGACGGCCAAGATGTGACACAATCCTATCCGGGCGATACGGTGACCGTCAATCTATCGGGTGGGGGTTCGATCACCTATACGGGAACGACCTTTTATCTGGCCGATGGGCGTCAGGTTTTTACCCCAACGGATGGGCAGGTTTTGCAAGCCGGAACATTCGCTGGCGCGTCAGCGGTGACGACACAGGGCACGCTTGATGTGCCTGATTTGGGTCCGCCCTGTTTCGTTTCGGGGACGTTGATTGACACACCAAATGGCCGCGTTGCGGTTGAGAGTTTGCAGGTCGGCGATCGTGTTGCGACCGTTGATCATGGACCGCAGGTGATACGGTGGATTGGCGCACGCCAGATCGCAGGCAATGGTGCATTTGCCCCTATTCGGTTTGCTGCTGGTGCGATGGGCAATGATCGCGCGATGTATCTTTCGCCGCAGCATCGCGTGCTTTTGCAGGGATGGCGGGCTGAGATGTTGTTTGGCGAGGAACAAGTTTTGGTTGGGGCCAAGCATCTTATCAATGACGCGAGTATTCGTCCGGCACCAAGGCGGGATGTAACCTATCATCATATTCTGTTTGATCAGCACGAATTGGTTTGGTCGGATGGTTGTATCACCGAAAGCTTTTTCCCCGGTGATTGCATTCTGTCGGGCGATCCTGAGATGCGTGCGGAGATTGGTGAGTTGTTTCCTGAACTTTTGCAGGACAGCGCAGGGAGTCGTTCGGAAACAGCGCGGCTTGTCCTGAAAGGATATGAGGCGCGGGCGGTAAGTGACTTGACCCAATCGCGGTGCTTGTGACTTAAGTCGCTTATGGCAAAACAACCCAAATCCGGATCCAAGAAGACGACCAAGTCGGCTGGCGCTAAGTCCAAGAAAAAGGTGGCAGCGAAACCAAAGTTTCATGTGCGTGTGCGTCGCATTTTTTGGCGCTGTGTCGCTGCCGTGTTTTTGTTCGTCGTGGGGATTACCGCGCTTTATTCCGTCGCGAATCCGCCAACGACTCCGTACATGATTTCGGAAAGTCGCAGGCTGGGTGGTATCACCAAGGATTGGGTCGCGATGGAGGATATTGCTCCGGTGATGGCGCGATCTGTGGTTGCGGCAGAAGATGCGAATTTTTGTTTGCACTGGGGTTTGGATGTGAACGCGATCCAATCAGCATTGGAAACGGGTGGATCGCGTGGGGCATCGACTATTTCCCAGCAAGTTGTGAAGAATGTATTTCTTTGGCACGGCCGTTCTTGGCTGCGCAAATCCGTTGAGGCGGTTTGGACGCCGTTGATGGAATTGCTGTGGTCCAAGGAACGAATTCTAGAGATCTATTTGAATGTGGCGGAATTTGATGAAGGCGTGTTTGGAGTTCAAGCGGCGTCGCGTCATTACTTTGGCGTTGATGCGGCGGACCTGACGCCTGCGCAGGCGTCGCGTTTGTCCGTTATTCTGCCGTCGCCCAAGACCAGATCGGCGGCAGACCTGACGCCAGCGCTTGGCCGGAGAGCAAATGGGATCGTCGATGGGGCAGCGACGATCCTTGCTGATGGTCGTGCGTCTTGCTTTGAAGGTTGATCCATTGCCACTGTTACGGCATTGAAGGAGCATACTTACTGCTAGGGCTGCTATGAACCGTTTGTATCATTTTCCGCTTTCCCCATTTTCGCGCAAAGTGCGTTTGTCACTGGCCGAAAAGAAGATCGAAGTTGAGCTGGTCGAAGAACGCTATTGGGAAAAGGACAGTGATTTTCTGCGCCGTAACCCAGCGGGCAAAGTGCCGGTTTTGAAAATGAGCAATCGGACAATGGCCGATAGCACGGCGATTTGTGAGTATTTGGAAGATGTCCATCCGACACCTGCGCTACTGCCCTCTGATCCTGAGGGGCGCTATGAGGCGCGGCGTCTGGTGTCGTGGTTTGATGATAAGTTTCATGCAGAGGTGACATCAAAGCTGTTAGGGGAACGGGTGTTCCGCAAAGTCATGGGCACGGGATATCCTGACAGTACAAACGTCAAGGAAGGTGCGCGGTCAATTAAGTTTCATCTTGATTACATGGCCCAGCTTTTGGATCAGCGTCGCTGGTTGGCGGGCAATGATTTGACCCTAGCGGATTTTTCCGCAGCGGCGCAGTTGTCTTGTCTGGATTACATTTCGGACGTGGATTGGAACCGTCATGAGGTGGTCAAAGACTGGTATGCTAAGATTAAGTCGCGCCCTGCGTTTCGATCCCTGCTTGTGGATCAAGTGTCGGGTTTTCCGCAGCCTGCGCATTATGCTGACCTTGATTTTTGATTTGGGTTTGGGTGGGCCCCGCCCCCCCACCCCTGTCGGGGGTTTCACCCCTGGACCCCCAACGTATTTGAAAACCAAAGAAGCATGTCGCTAAAGGATGATCTGAGCGCATTTGCGCGAGAGGCTGGGTTTTCTTCCCTTGGCATTTGTCGCCCCGACGCCATCCCGGATGCGCAAGATCGATTGCAGTCGTTCGTTGACGACGGTGCGCATGGTCAGATGTCATGGATGGCAGAGCGGATGGAATGGCGTGGTGATCCGACAGCGCTTTGGCCTGAGGCCAAGACTGTAATCATGTTGGCGGAAACCTATACCCCGGATCATGATCCTTTGGCGGTTCTGGGACATCCTGATCGTGGGGCCGTTTCGGTTTATGCGCAGGGGCGTGATTATCATGATGTGGTCAAAAAGCGCCTGAAGCGCGTCGGGCGATGGTTGATAGATCAGGTGCCGGGGGCAGAGATAAAGGTGTTCGTCGATACCGCCCCAGTGATGGAAAAGCCGCTGGCGCAGGCCGCCGGTCTGGGCTGGCAAGGGAAGCATACAAATTTGCTGTCGCGCGATTTGGGTAATTGGTTTTTCCTTGGCGCGATCTTTACCACGGTGGAGCTTGACGTGGACCCCGCTGAGGTTTCCCATTGTGGCAGTTGCACGGCATGTTTGGATGTGTGCCCGACCGATGCATTTCCCGCAGCCTACCGTTTGGATGCGCGACGCTGCATTTCCTATCTGACGATTGAGCATAAGGGCCCGGTGGATGAGGCGTTGCGCGCCAAGATGGGCAATCGCATTTATGGCTGCGATGATTGCTTGGCTGTTTGTCCTTGGAACAAGTTTGCTGTGGCGGCCCGTGATCATCGGTTCGATCCGAAGACGGATGTAAAGGACCCGCCGCTGGCCCAATTGGCAGCGCTGGATGATGCCGCGTTTCGGGCGCGGTTTTCAGGATCGCCCATTAAGCGGATTGGCCGTGATCGGTTTGTGCGCAACGTAGCCTATGCGATTGGCAATTCTGCGCTACCCTCTTTGGCGGCGGCGGTGCGTCCTTTGGTGGAGGATCCGGACGCCGCTGTTGCGGATGCGGCCCGCTGGGCTTTGCGCCAATTGGAGGATTAGATCATGTGGAAATACATTTTTGCACTGTTGCCAAGTTTGGCCTTTGCTCAGGTAGAGCAAGGTGCCCCAAATGCCGATTTTGCCCCGGCTTTTGAAGGCCAGACCCGAGCGACTGCATTGCCAGCCAGTCAGGTCAGTGTCACGTCGTTTGCGCAAGGGTTAGAGAACCCTTGGGGCATTGCGCCGTTGCCTGATGGTCGTTTTCTTGTCACTGAACGTCCCGGGCGGATGCGGATCATTGATAGCGATGGTGGTCTGTCTGACCCGATTGCTGGCTTGCCAGAGGTTGACGACCGTCGTCAAGGCGGCCTTTTGGATGTCGCCGTTTCACCGAATTTTGCGCGCGATGGTTTGGTGTTTTGGACCTATGCCAAGCGTGTGACCGGTGGCACTGTGACGGCGGCGGCACGGGGTGTTTTGACGGTCGGTGGTTTGATGCGGGATGTGCAGGAGATATTTATCCAGACCCCGCCATCGCGTTCACCGATGCATTATGGCAGCAGGATTATTCCGCAAGCGGATGGAACGCTGTGGATCACGACGGGCGAGCATTCATCCGTTGGCGACCGCGTCAAGGCGCAGGATAATTCCACGACATATGGCAAGGTCATTCGTCTGAATTGGGATGGAAGTGTGCCGGCGGATAATCCGTTTGTTGGTCGGGACGGGATGGACAGTATTTGGTCTTATGGTCATCGCAATCCGCAGGGTGCGGCGCTGGGCCCCGGTGGTTTGTGGACGGTGGAACACGGACCGCGGGGCGGGGATGAGTTGAACAAGCCGGAGGCTGGCAAGAACTATGGTTGGCCGGTGATTTCCTATGGCATCAATTACATCGGAACCCGTGTTGGGTCCGGCCGTGCGGTGCAGGACGGGATGGAGCAGCCGGTATATTACTGGGATCCGGTGATCGCGCCGGGGGGGATGGCGTTTTATGAAGGTGCCTTTACGCCCTGGCGTGGCGATATTTTGATCGCGTCCCTGCGGCCTGGTGGTTTGGTCCGTTTGAAGATGGAGGCTGGACGCGTGATCGGTGAGGAGCGTTTGTTGCGCGATGTTGGCCGCGTGCGGGATGTGGAAGTGTTGCGGGACGGCAGTCTTTTGGTTCTGATCGATGATGCGCGTGGCGAAGTCTTGCGCGTTGTGCCGGAGGGCTGATGCAACCGCTGCGCGGGATCGCGCTGAAGGTTATGTCCGTTTTTACCTTTGTCTGCATGGCGAGCTTGATCAAGGCGTCCGCAGATCAGGTGCCACCGGGGCAGGCGGTGTTTTTCCGATCCTTTTTTGCGTTGCCGATTATATTCGGCTGGCTTGCCATGCGTGGGCAGCTGATGAATGGGTGGAAGACAAAGAACCCGATGGGCCATGTTTGGCGCGGCCTTGTCGGGACGACGGCGATGGGCCTTGGCTTTACCGGACTTGGCCTTTTGCCGCTGCCGGAGGTGACGGCGATTGGGTATGCTGCGCCGCTGATGGTTGTTGTGTTTGCCGCGATGTTTCTGAACGAAAGGGTAGGTGTCTATCGATTGAGCATGGTGGGGCTGGGGATGATCGGTGTTTTGATTGTTCTGTCGCCCCGGCTTTCGATTGGGGTGGAGCTGTCGACGGGCGAAACGCTTGGCGCTGTTGTTGTTTTGATGGGGGCGGTGATGGCCGCGCTTGCGCAAGTGTTTGTGCGCAAGATGGTTGAAACAGAGGACACCGCTGCCATTGTATTTTGGTTTACTGTGACCTCAACCTTGATGTCGTTGCTGACTTTGCCTTGGGGCTGGGCCGTTGTGACGTGGGATGTTGCCATGATGCTGGTGCTGGCCGGGCTGTTTGGTGGGGTTGGTCAGATTTTGATGACCTCAAGCTATCGCTATGCTGATGCGTCCCTTGTGGCGCCGTTTGATTATTCGTCGATGATCCTGGCGTTGGGCATTGGGTATTTCATCTTTGACGAAGTGCCGACGGGGACGATGATGATTGGGGCCGTTATCGTGATTTCGGCAGGTGTCTTGATCATCTGGCGCGAGCGTCAGTTAGGAATGGAGCGCGCGCGGCAGCGGAAGGTGACGGGGAAGACGGGGGGTTAGGAAAGCGTGGTATCAGGCGAAATCTGCCGATATTCACAGCGCTTTTCTGGTCCGGAATCAAGCCGAAAGCGCCGGACCATTGACGACCCGCCCCGACGGGTCGGCGACTTGTTATCTGGTCCTCCCGTTCAGATGGAAGATGTGCTTGGCTGACATAAAGTTTTGCTGCGGCCCCTACAGTTCGCCCACCCGCGTGCCGTCAATGGTACGGCTTGGGTGAGTTCGCTGTAATTGCCGATTGGCTGCTTTATCTGTCCGTCTCTGATTTGACTTAAGCCCGCACCAACTTCTCATACGTGCTCGCCACGTCTATCGCCATCGCGCCAACTTCAAAGTTGTAGTCCCCAATCTGCCCAATAGGCGTGACCTCTGCGGCGCTGCCGGTCAGCCAGGCTTGTTCAAACCCTTCCAGCTCTTCGGGCATGATGACCCGTTCGTTGACCTTGATGCCCTTTTCTTGGAGCATTTGGATGATGGTCTGACGTGTCAGCCCGTTTAGGAAGGCGTCAGGCTTGGGCGTATGCACTTCGCCGTCTTTGACGAAGAACAGGTTTGCCCCGGTGCATTCGGCCACATAGCCGCGGTAGTCGAACATCAGTGCGTCAGAGCAGCCTTTGGCCTCTGCGGCGTGTTTGGACATGGTTGCGATCATATAAAGACCAGCAGCCTTGGCCTGTGAGGGCGCGGTTTCGGGCGATGGGCGTTTCCATTTGGCGATATCAAGCTTCGCCCCTTTGGTTTTTGCATCCCCGTAGTAGTTGCCCCATTCCCAAACGGCGACAGCCAGATGAACCGGATTCTTTTCCGCAGCGACACCCATATCTTCGCCAGAGCCGCGCCAAGCGACGGGGCGCACGTAGGCGTCCGTCAAGCCGTTGGCATCAAGGGCGGCCCGTTTGGCGGCTTCGATTTCATCGACGGAGTAGGGAATTTCGAAGTCGATCAGATTGGCGGACGTTTTCAAACGTTCTGAGTGATCGCGCGAGCGGAAGATTTTGCCTGAATAGCAGCGTTCGCCCTCAAACACGGAAGAGGCATAGTGCATGGCATGCGTCAGAATATGGACGTTTGCATCGCGCCATTCGATCAATTTGCCGTCCAACCAGATTTTTCCGTCCCGATCATCATATGCGCCAGCCATCGCAGCCTCCATCGTGTTTGCATTTGTTACGCGCTTAGGTCCGTATCGGACATATTGTTGCGCCAAAGCTGTGAATCGGTAGCAATTATGCCTTGGAATGTCAACAAGACTGACGTATTCTAACGTCAAATAAGGTGAAGATGACCATGTCCCATCCAACCACGACGCCCAATGGCCTTCTGTTTTTGACCGATGATCAATTGCGCAAAGGGATTGAGGCGATGTTTTTCGCCTATCGTGGTTTTACCGCTGATCCTGATCGCATTCTTGCCAAACATGGCTATGGCCGCGCCCATCACCGCGCGATTCATTTTATTCACCGTTCCCCCGGGACGACGGTGAACAATCTTTTGTCAATATTGGGGGTTACCAAGCAGTCGTTAAATCGTGTGTTGCGTACCTTGGTTGCGGACGGTTTAGTGTCCAACACAGTGGGTGCGCGCGACAAACGAGAACGTCATTTGCACCTGACCGAAAAGGGTGAAACGCTTGAACGCGCCTTATCGGATGCACAGCGTGATCGAATGCGCTATGCTTTTCGCACTGCGGGGCCAGAGGCGGTTGCCGGGTTTCGACAAGTGTTAGAAGCGATGATGGATGAAGACATGCGCCATTCCTATGAGGCGCTATTGGATGGAACAGAATGAAAGCGGATGACGCGCACCTATTGATCGTCGATGATGACGAACGCATTCGAGGCCTGCTGCAGAAATTTTTGGTGCGCAGCGGCTTTTTGGTTAGTACCGCTCGCGATGCGTCCCACGCCCGTCGTGTGTTAAGTGGTTTGGAATTTGATCTGATCGTTTTGGACGTGATGATGCCCGGCGAAGACGGGATGAGCCTGTGTCGCGATTTGCGCCAGACCATCACAACCCCGATCATGTTGCTAACCGCCAAAGGCGATACCGATGATCGTATCAATGGATTGGAAGCGGGTGCGGATGATTATCTGGCAAAGCCGTTTGAACCAAAAGAACTGCTGTTGCGCATCAATGCCATTTTGCGCCGCGTGCCGGATACGGAACCTGCCACGGTTGCGCCGACTGTTCTTAACCTTGGGTCGATCCGTTACGACATTGGCCGCGGAGAGATGTGGCAAGGCGACGATTTGGTGCGCTTGACAGCAACAGAAAGCCAGTTGATGCGCATATTTTCATCTGCCCCGGGCGAGGCTATGTCGCGTGCGCGCCTTGTCGAAGAACTGAGCCGGTCTGGTGGACAGACCCAAGAGCGGGCTGTTGATGTGCAGATCACCCGTTTGCGTCGCAAGATTGAGGCGGATCCAAAGCAGCCTCGGTATTTGCAGACAGTGCGTGGCGCGGGATATATGCTCGCCCCTGATTGATCCGCTTTATAGGGGTTGAGGTTGTCGTCGGAATTTGGCCTTTTGTCCCTATGACAGTTATAATCACACATCCCGATGCCTTTGATCACGTCACCCCTCAAGGCCATCCTGAACAGGTGGCGCGGATGGATGCGGTTTTGAACGCTTTGGCCCCTTTGGGTCTAGCTGAGTTGAAACCCGCCCTTGCCGCCGAAGATGATTTGTTGCGCTGTCATCCCAAGGCCCATATCGACGCGATCCGTGCGGCGGCCCCGGATGAAGGTTGGCGGTCTTTGGATGCAGACACCCATATGTCCAACGGCAGTTTGAAGGCCGCGTTTCGTGCAGCGGGGGCAGTTTTGCATGCCGTGGATGAAGTTATGGGAAAAGGCGGGAACGCCTTTGTCGCTATGCGTCCGCCGGGCCATCATGCGGAACGGGAAACACCGATGGGATTTTGTTTCTTTGGCAATGTGGCGATTGGGGCGAAACATGCGTTGGATCATCACGGGTTGAAACGGGTCGCTATTGTTGATTTCGATGTTCACCACGGCAACGGTACGCAAGATTTGGTCGAAGATGACGCGCGTATTCTGTTCTGTTCGTCCCATCAAATGCCGCTTTATCCCGGTACCGGGGCTGCGCATGAAACTGGGGTTGGAAATGTGCTAAACGTGCCGCTGCCTGATGGTGCGGGTTCAAAGGCGTTTCGCGATGTTTATGAGAACGCGATCCTGCCCCGCGTTGATGAATTTGCACCTGAGCTGATCATCATTTCCGCAGGCTTTGATGCCCATCGCGCTGATCCCTTGGCGGGGATGATGCTGGTTGAGGATGATTTCGCATGGGTCACGCAAAAGCTGTGCGATCTGGCGGAGAAACATTGTCAGAGGCGCGTCGTGTCGTCCCTTGAGGGCGGCTATGACCTTGAGGCGCTGGGCGCTTCGGCCTATGCCCATGTCAATGTATTGAAGGAGCGGTCCGCATGAGTGACGTAAAAGACATGAGTTTCGAAGACGCGATGAAGGAACTTGAACAGGTCGTTGGCCAATTGGAACGCGGCGACGTGGCGCTGGACGACAGTATCAAGCTTTATGAGCGTGGTGCTGCGTTGAAGGCGCGGTGCGAAGCGAAGTTGAAAGAAGCCGAAGAGAAGGTCGCCAAGATCACCTTGGATGGTGAGGGGCAGGCTGCAGGGACTGCGCCGCTGGATGGCTGAGACATCGGCCTTTTTGTCGGCACTGACTACGGCCCAAACGCAAACGGCGGATCATATTGAACAGGTGGTCCGTGGGCCGCTTGCCGAGCCGATGATCTATGCGGTGAAGGGTGGTAAAGCGTTGCGTGGGTTTTTCGTGATGGAAACTGCGCGGCTGCATGGGTTTGCTGATGCTGTGCCTGTCGCCGCCGCGATTGAATGTATCCACGCCTATAGCCTCGTGCATGATGATTTGCCTTGCATGGATGACGATGATTTGCGGCGTGGGCAACCGACCGTGCATCGCAAATGGGATGATGCGACGGCTGTGCTGGTGGGCGATGCCTTGCAAGCTTTGGCGTTTGACCTTGTTCTGGAGATGTCCATCGCGCCAGAAGCACGGTTGGATCTTTGCAGATCTTTGGCCAAGGCATCTGGGTTTGATGGAATGGTTGGTGGGCAAATGCTGGATATCGCCGCGGAAAAAGCGGCAACGCCATTGACGATGGAACAGATTGTTAAGCTGCAAGCAGGTAAGACAGGTGCGTTGATTACGTGGTCTTGCACGGCTGGTGCGCGTATGGCGCAGGCGGATGTGACCCCCTTGCAGACCTATGGCGATTCTATTGGCCTTGCCTTTCAGATCGCTGACGACATCTTAGATGTGACGGGCGATGCCGCAGAGGTTGGCAAAGCCACGCAAAAGGATGAAGCGGCGGGGAAGGCCACTTTTGTATCCCTTTTGGGGTTAGATGAGGCAAAGCGCCGCGCTGCAGGTCTGGTCCAAGAGGCCTGTGATGCGCTAAGCCCCTACGGAGAAGATGCGCAATCGCTGCGCGAAGCGGCCCATTTTGTTGTGAACCGCAGGAAGTAAGAGGCTTTATGTCTAAGCGCCCCGACACCCCGCTGTTAGATCAGGTTATTGTTCCTTCGGATATGAAGGGGTTTAGCGATGCGCAATTGCGCCGGCTTGCCGATGAAGTGCGCGAAGAAACGATCAGCGCTGTGTCTGAAACGGGCGGGCATTTGGGGGCTGGCCTTGGCGTTGTTGAACTGACGGTTGCGCTGCACGCTGTCTTTGACGCCCCTAAAGACAAGATCATTTGGGATGTGTCCCACCAGTCTTATCCGCACAAGATTTTGACAGGACGGCGCGACCGCATTCGTACGTTGCGGATGAAAGGCGGGCTAAGTGGTTTTACCAAACGCAGCGAAAGCCCATATGATCCGTTTGGCGCGGCGCATTCTAGCACTTCGATTTCTGCGGCGCTGGGCTTTTCTGTCGCGCGTGATCTGGGTGGCGAAGGTGGCGATGCCATTGCTGTCATTGGTGATGGTGCGATGTCTGCTGGCATGGCCTATGAGGCGATGAACAACGCGGGTCATTTGAAAAAGCGTCTGATCGTTATTTTAAACGACAACGAAATGTCGATCGCCCCGCCTGTTGGTGCGATGTCATCCTATTTGTCCCAGCTTTATGCCGGCGAGCCGTTTCAAGAATTGAAAGCCGCCGCAAAGGGCGCGGTCAGCCTGCTGCCCGAGCCGTTCCGTGAAGGGGCCAAGCGCGCCAAGAATATGGTCAAGCATATGACCGTTGGTGGCACGATGTTTGAACAGCTTGGCTTTAGCTATCTTGGCCCGATTGATGGGCATGACATGGAACAGCTTTTGGCGGTTTTGCGCACGGTGAAAGACCGTGCGACGGGGCCGATCCTAATTCATGCGATTACGCAAAAGGGCAAAGGGTATCAGCCAGCGGAAACTGCGCGGGATAAGGGGCACGGTGTGTCCAAGTTTGATGTGGTCACGGGGGAGCAGAAAAAGTCGCCCTCTAATGCGCCGTCTTATACATCCGTCTTTGCGCAGGCGTTGACGAAGATGGCTGCGACGGATGACAAGATTTGCGCGGTGACGGCCGCGATGCCGGATGGCACCGGGCTGAACACGTTCATGGAACGATATGCCAGCCGGTGTTTCGATGTCGGCATTGCTGAACAACACGCGGTGACCTTTGCAGCTGGTTTGGCGGCGGGCGGGATGAAGCCGTTTTGTGCGCTTTATTCCACGTTTCTGCAGCGCGGTTATGATCAGGTTGTGCATGATGTGGCGATCCAGCGTTTGCCGGTTCGGTTCCCGATTGATCGCGCGGGCCTCGTCGGGGCAGATGGGGCGACCCATGCGGGGGCCTTTGATGTTGCGTTTTTGACTAACTTGCCTGGCTTTGTCGTGATGGCCGCTGCGGATGAGGCTGAACTCGTCCGGATGGTGGCCACGGCAGCGGCCTATGATGACGGGCCGATCGCGTTTCGTTTTCCACGCGGCGAAGGTGTGGGCGTCGATATTCCTGAAGACGCAGAGGTGCTAGAAATCGGGAAGGGGCGGATGATCCGGGAGGGTGCCAAGGTTGCCATCCTATCGTTCGGGACCCGCCTGCAAGAAGTTGAAGCCGCCTGTGAAGCGCTGGGCGCAAAGGGTATCACGCCGACGATCGCGGATGCACGATTTGCAAAACCTTTGGACAAGAACATGATCCTTGATCTGGCGGCGCGTCATGATGCGTTGATCACCATCGAAGAAGGCGCCGTAGGCGGATTTGGCAGCCATGTGGCGCAATTGCTGTCTGATGAGGGTGTGTTTGATCAGGGTTTGCGATTCCGGACTATGGTTTTGCCCGATACGTTTATTGATCAGTCGTCGCCCAAGGATATGTATGCAATGGCAGGTTTGAACGCTGAGGATATCGAAAACAAGGTGCTTGAGGTTTTGGGTATTGCCCAGATTGGCGTGGATGCAGCGCGGTCGCGCGGGTAATACACTGTCGCAAACGTGAGTTTACCTAAGCTGCCAACCTTATAAAGGTCTGGCGATGGAGATTGCGGCTGTCGCCCAATAAAGTACGGTACCGTTCATGACGAAAACGATTTTGCGCGCGGCTGATGTGTTGGCCCAACGATTGTATGAGGCGGGTTGCCGCCATGCCTTTGGTATGCCTGGTGGCGAAGTTCTGACGCTGATTGATGCGTTGGAAAAAGCTGGGATCACATTCACCCTTGCACGACATGAGAATGCGGCGGGGTTCATGGCCGAGGGGGTGCATCATGTGGATGATGCGCCTGCGATCCTTGTGGCGACGGTTGGACCGGGTGCGATGAACGGGGTTAATGTTGTCGCCAATGCTGAGCAAGATCGCGTGCCGTTGATCGTGCTAAGCGGGTGTGTTGATGCTGCGGAGGCGGAAAGTTATACCCATCAGGTTTTGGATCATCGGGCGGTTTTTGCCCCGATCACCAAGGCGACGTTCACTTTGGATGCTGCCGCTGCGGGTGTCATAACCGAAAAGGCGCTGGGCATCGCCACGGAGGGTCGCCAAGGGCCGGTACATATTGATGTTCCGATTTCTGTGGCAGATGCCCCTGCCGCCCCGTTTGATATGCGCCGTGCTGATGCGAGTCCGGTTGCGCCAACGGGTGTTGATTTGGCAACGGCACGCGCATGGCTTGCCAATGCCCAGCGCCCCGTAATGATTGTTGGTCTGGACGTATTGCAGGATCGGTCAGCGGAAACTGTGCGCAGTTTTGCTGAACGCCACAATGTTCCCGTGATCACGACCTACAAAGCCAAGGGCGTGTTGCCAGAGGATCATTCGTTGTGTTTGGGTGGTGCGGGTCTTTCGCCATTGGCGGATCGGCATTTGCTGCCTTTTGTTGAAAGCGCTGATTTGGTGATCTGCGTTGGCTATGACCCGATTGAGATGCGGCCCGGTTGGCAGAACGTTTGGGATCCTGCGTCTGTGAATGTGATCGACATTCATGCAGCGCCCAACCACCATTTTATGCACCAAGCTGGTTTGAGTTTCTTGGCCGATACAGGCGCTGCGTTGTCCGCGCTTTGTGATGGGGTTGCGCCGCAAGACACATGGCAGGGTGGTGAGATTACTGCGATTAAGGATGCGTTAAAGTCCGCGTTTCCAGAGGATGATGAATGGGGTCCGGCCGGGGTTATTGCGGAATGCCGTGCCGTGCTTCCCAGCGATACAATTGCGACGGTGGATAGTGGTGCGCATCGGATTTTGCTGTCGCAGATGTGGGAGTGTGCTGCGCCCAAAACGCTGCTGCAATCTTCGGGTTTGTGCACCATGGGGTGCGCCGTACCATTGGCCATCGGGGCCAAGATCGCCGCGCCTGAAAAGACTGTTGTCAGCTTTTCTGGCGATGCGGGATTTTTGATGGTTGCGGGTGAGATGTCCACCGCGGCGGAGCTTGGGCATAATACGATCTTCGTTGTTTTTGTGGATCAGTCCCTAGCGTTGATCGAGTTGAAGCAAAGACAGCGTCAGCTGACCAATAAGGGTGTGGATTTCATGGGGCATGATTATGCTGCCATCGGCAAAGCCTTTGGTGGAAACGGAGCGACTGTGACGAACCGTTCAGACCTGCGCGCGGCGTTGACTGCTGCGATGACGGCGGATGGTTTTACCGTAATTGCGGCTGTGATTGACCGCCAAGCTTATGATGGTCGCATATGACGGGCGCGCTTGATGGGTTACGGGTTCTGGATCTAAGCCGTATTTTGGCGGGTCCGACCTGTACCCAATTGCTGGGCGATTTGGGTGCAGAGGTTATCAAGATTGAAAACCCGTCAACTGGCGGGGACGACACCCGAAGCTGGGGCCCGCCGTTTGTGACGGATCTAGATGGGCAGCGCACCGATTTGTCTGCGTATTTCATGTCTGCCAATCGCAACAAGCTGTCCGTCGCGGTGGATATCGCAACCGACGAGGGCCAAGAGATCATTCGCGCCCTTGTCGCGGATTGTGATATTTTGATTGAAAATTTCAAGCCCGGCGGCTTGGCCAAATATGGGCTGGATGCGCAAACCATGCTGAAAGACCACCCCGGCCTGATCTATTGTTCGATTTCTGGTTACGGTCAGACGGGTCCGAATGCATCCAAGCCCGGATATGATCTGATGGCGCAAGGGTACGGTGGTATCATGTCAATCACGGGTGAACCGGATGGTGCGCCGATGAAGGTTGGTGTTGGCGTCGCGGATGTAATGTGCGGAATGTATGCGACTGTTGGAATCCTAGCCGCGCTGCGCCACCGCGATAAAACGGGTGAAGGACAGCATGTTGACGTCGCGCTTGTGGATAGTCAGGTGGCCTGGTTGATCAACGAGGGGGTCAGCCATTTGGCGACGGGGCAGAATCCTGTCCGTCGTGGCAATGGCCATCCCAATATTGTTCCTTACAGTGTTTTTGGTACCTCAGATGGCCATGTGATTATTGCCGTGGGCAATGACAGTCAGTTTGAGCGATTTTGTGCGTTCTTGGGTCTTGATGACCTTTCAAGCGACGCGCGCTTTGCAACGAACCCTGCGAGAATCGTCAATCGGGATGCGTTAACAGACGCCATCGCGCCAAGCCTTGCCAACCGCACGACGCAAGAGGTGGTTGTCGGGTTGGAGGCGGTGAAAGTCCCGGTTGGACCTGTGCAAACCTTGCAAGAGGTGTTCAAAAGCGATCAAGTCGCCGCACGCGATATGGTGGTTGAGATGGACGACGACAGTGTTCAGGATGGTAAATTGCGGCTGATTGGCAATCCGTTAAAGCTATCGCGCACGCCAGTCAGCTATCGGCGCAAGCCGCCGAATTTCGGCCAAGATACGGATGCTGTTTTGAAAGGCCTATCGCCCAAGAAGTGATAAGTCCCTGAATTTCTTAACTGAAAGATATGTAACATAGCCGTTACTCACGCAGCTGTGAGGTGGGTTCCCCCGATTCACACTATATCAGAAGTAATGCTGCTCCCCCTCAACGACGAATGGAAACGCGGATGACTTTGGATCTTTTCGGTCAAACGACACAATTGACGACAGATGGGACAGCCTTGGATAGCTGGAACCGGACTCAAATGGCGTTTCTGGCCCATGGTGCAGCGACCCCTGAGCATCTTGGTGCTGTATTGAATGCGGATCCAGATTTTGCGCTTGGGCACGCGGTGAAGGGTCTTTTCTATGTATTGCTAGGCCGTCGTGAACTGATGCAAACTGCTAAAGAGGCCTATGCAACGGCGCGGGCGTCTGCGCTTGCCACGCCTGTTAGTCGGCGCGAACAACATTTTATTGATGCGCTGGGCCATTGGATTGCTGGGCAGCCGACCCAAGCTTTGACAGAATTCGAAGCCCTGATTGCTTTGGACCCAACGGATATTCTGGCCGTCAAGCTGGATCACGCGACCCGGTTTGTGATTGGTGACCTTGTGGGTATGCGCCGGAGCCTTGAAACTGTGATGCCTGCTTATGGCGCTGATCATGTTGGGCGCGGTTATTTGAAAGGCTGTTATGCTTTTGCACTAGAAGAAACCGGCGACTACCAAATGGCCCAAAAGACAGGGCGCGAAGGGTTGTTGATTTCACCTGATGATGCCTGGGGCCTTCATGCTGTTGCGCATGTTCATGACATGACGGCGGATGCTGTTGGTGGGCTGGAATGGTTGAACGGGCGCGAGAACGCTTGGGCCCATTGCAACAATTTCCGCTATCACGTCTGGTGGCACAAGGCGTTGATGCATCTTGATCTGGGTCAGTATGATGTGGTGCTTGATCTATATGACACCGAAATTCGCAAAGACAAAACGGATGATTATCGCGACATTTCAAACGCGACATCGTTGCTAAGCCGGTTGGAGCTGGACGGAATCGAGATTGGCGATCGCTGGGAAGAACTGGCGGATTTGTCTGCAAACCGCACCGAAGACGGATGTTTGATCTTTGCCGATCTGCATTATCTTTTGGCGCTGGTTGGTGACAATCGCGATGTGGAAGTCACATCCATGTTGGGTCGCCTGCATCGTGATGCAAAAGAAAGCAAAAACGATATGCAGCGCGCAATGGCAAACCCCGGTTTGGCGGCGGCGACTGGTCTGGAAGCGTTTGGTGAGGCGGCCTTTGAAAAGGCGTTTGTGAACTTGTCCCAAGCGCGTACCCATATTCAGAATGCGGGCGGAAGTCATGCGCAGCGGGACGTGTTTGAACGGTTGACCATCGACAGCGGAATTCGCGCTGGTTTTCTTGATGAGGCAGAACTGATACTGGCAGAACGAACAACCCGACGGGATGGCAAAGAAGATGGCTATGCCTCTGCCCGCCGCGCGTTGATCGAACAAGGACGGGACGCATCCCGCGGTACCGTCGCGATCCCTGCACAGTAATCACGAATTGAATGCCCAGAATGTCTGCCAACCCTATAAACGCACCCCGGGTCCGTGACCCCAGACTCGATTTCTATCGTGGAATCGCGATGTTTATCATCCTGACGGCGCATACTCCGGGCAACTTTTTCACGTTGTGGATTCCTGCGCGTTGGGGGTTTTCAGACGCGACAGAGATTTTCGTATTTTGTTCCGGCATGGCGTCGGCCATCGCGTTTGGGGCGTCGTATGGTCGAAGTGGTTGGGCGCTTGGTACATCGCGCGTGGTCTATCGCGTTTGGCAGGTCTATTGGGCCCATATCGGGTTATTTTTCTTTATCGCGATGATGGTCGCCTATTGGGATTACCTTGGGTTTAGCGACAAGAGCTATATCGGTAGTCTGAACCTGTTCCCGTTTTTTGAAGGTGTCACTGGTCGCTCAACCGGGATTGAAACGGATACGGCGCGCAATCTGATTGGGTTGATGACGTTGTCATACGTGCCGAACTATTTTGACATACTGCCGATGTATATCGCGATCCTGTGTTTGATGCCGATCTATATGGCGTTGGCCCGCATCCATGTCAGCCTTGTTCTGTTCGCGTCCATCCTGATTTGGTTTTTTGCACAAACACGTATTCTTGAGGCGCTGGGGATCACGACGATTGATCTGCATTTCAATGCGGAGCCTTGGTCGAACCGCCAATGGTTTTTCAATCCCTTTGGTTGGCAGCTGATATTTTTTACCGGTTTTGCCTTTGTACACGGCTGGATTCCCAAACCGCCGGTAAATGTGTGGCTGACGTTGGTCGCGCTGATCGTTGTTTTGGCCAATGTTCCACTTTCCAATATCGGGTCCCGGTTTGATATGCTGGATGATGTGAATGGTTGGCGCAGAGCCAATCAGATTTGGATCAACAAAACTGACTTTGGCCTACTGCGCTACGTCCACTTTCTGGCGCTGGCTTATCTTGGTTATGCGATTGCGGGTGATGGTGGTCACCGGCTTATCGCTAAGGGACAGCGCGGTATTCCGTTTGTCTGGCGGTGGGTGGTCAAGATGATCACCAAAGTGGGACAACAATCGCTAGCCGTTTTTGTGTTCTCTATGGTGATGGGTCGCGTGCTGGGCATGGCGATGGATGAGATCGGTCGAAACACTGCCGTCGTTACCTTTGCGAACCTGTTTGGCTGGGCGTTGTTGATCTGTGTCGCCTTTGGTGTCGCATGGATCAAGGGCCAGCCATGGCGCAAATCGGGGACCGGATGATGATTTCCCGTCGCGCCCTTTTGGCTGGTATTGCCAGCTTTGCGGCTGTTCCTGCCGTTGCTGCGCCGCGGTTTTCTGCGGCTAAGCCATTTGATCGCGATGCGCTGTTGGCCCGCGCAAGTGACCTTGCAAAGCAGACTTACGCACCCGTGCCGCAGATCCCGTTGCCGTGGCGCGAGCTAACGTATGACGAATTTGGACACATTTGGTTTGATGCGCGCAACGCGATTTGGGCAGAGGATGACAAAGCCGCCAAAATCGATTTGTTTACCGCAGGGCTATACGTGGATCGCGCGGTTGAGATTAACGTAGTTGAAGATGGTGCAGCACGATCGGTGGCCTATGACATCGATTTGTTTGATCGTTCTGACAAGTTCCCCGATTTGCCCGTTGATGAAACCATGGGTTATTCTGGGTTCCGAATTCGTCGGGAGCTGAATACGCCCGGCATTTTTGAAGAATTTATGGTGTTCCAAGGCGGCACCTATTTCCGTGCGATCGGTAATGGCCAAACCTATGGGTTGTCTGCGCGTGGGCTGGCCTTGCGCACCGCCGATCAGAGAGGGGAGGAGTTTCCTGATTTCACCCATTTCTGGATCGAAGCTCCGGAAAAGGGGCAGGATAAAACGGTTGTCCATGCTTTGATGGATAGCCCGTCTGCATCTGGTGCGTTTACATTTGAAATTCGGGCGGGTCGTCCGACGCATGTAAAGGTCAACGCAACGATTTTCCCGCGGGTCGATTTGACCCACGTTGGGATTGGCGTCCTGACGTCGATGTTCTTTTTTGATGAAACCAATCGCAACCGATTTGACGACTTTCGTCCGGCTGTTCACGACAGTGAAGGGTTGATGATCGTCAACGGGAATGGTGAACGCATTTGGCGCCCACTTGCCAACCCAAAGGGGGTTGAGGTGAGTGGGTTCTTTGACACTGATCCCAAAGGGTTTGGGTTGATGCAGCGCACGCGTGATCCTGAACGATTTGCGGACCTTCAAGCGCATTACCAGAACCGTCCATCGCTGTGGATTACGCCGGGCGGAGACTGGGGAGCTGGGTCTGTCGAACTGGTGGAAATTCCCGCTGATTTAGAAATTTACGACAATATCGTGGCCTATTGGCGCCCCTCAGACCCTATCATTGCGGGCCAACCAATGGCGTTTAGCTATGACATGGACTGGGGCGATGAACCTGTTGGTTTGCCGGATGTGACCCATGTTTTGAACACGCGCATTGGCAAGGGTTTCGATCAGATTAAGACCGTCGTGGCGATTGATTTTGCGGACCATCCATTGATTGGCCAAGACCTTTCCGACGTGCAAACGGTGATCACGTCTAATGCGGGGGTCGTGTCAGAAGGGATTTTGCAACATAATCCCGGGACGGGCGGCGTACGGCTGGCGTTTTCAATTCTTCCCGAGGAGGCGACATCGATTGAGTTGCGTGCCCAGCTTTTGCGCGATGATGTTCCTGTGTCCGAAGTATGGTTGTACCGATGGACGGCGTAACGCATCTGCCAACTTCGGCACAAATGCCGCCGCTGGCGCCACTGGCGCGGCCGATCCAGAATTTGGATCAGCCCTATTCTGATTCTGCTGCACCCGATTGGATTGGGAAGTCCCAAACGCTTTGGTTTCGTTTGGCCGCGTTTTTGCCGGCGGTTGCTGCGACGTGCGCGTTGATTTTTGCATTCGGCGATTGGTTTGCGATGGATGGGTTTGTTCCGCTGGAGGCTGGGATCATTGCACTGGTTGCTTTCACCTTCTTTTGGATATCACTCTCTGTGAGCACTGCTGTTCTTGGTGTTGCAACCCTATATGCAGCCCGGCCCTCTGATATGCCAAAGGCGCTTGCCCCGGCTTTGGATGTGGCCTTGTTGGTTCCCATATATAATGAGGATCCGATTGACGTGTTTGGCAATGCCGCAGCGATGATGGCAGGGCTAAGAGCCGCAGAACGCCGATCGCATTTCCATATCTTTATCCTATCCGACACCCGTGATGATGAGATTGCCGCAAAGGAATTACGTGCGTTTGAAGCCTTGCGTGACAGCTATCCGGGGCAAGCGTTTTATCGGCGTCGGTTGGACAACACTGACCGGAAGGTCGGGAATTTGGCGAATTGGGTGGAGCGCCATGGTGGGGCCTATGACGCAATGCTGGTGCTGGATGCGGACAGTTTAATGAGCGGCGGCGCGATCACGGCTCTTACCGATGCGCTGGCCCGTGATCCGGCGGCCGGGCTGATCCAGTCGTTTCCGACGTTGTTCGGGGCGAAGACGGTTTTTGGCCGGGTACAGCAATTTTCAAATCGCATTTATGGCGCTGCATTGGCCGAAGGGCTGGCCAAATGGACCGACCGGGATGGCAATTATTGGGGTCACAACGCGATTATTCGTACAAGTGCATTTGCGTCCTGTGCTGGCCTGCCACGGCTGAAGTCGCGCAAAGGGCCGGGACGTTTGATCCTGAGCCATGATTTTATCGAAGCAGGCTTGCTACGCCGTGCGGGTTGGTCGGTTCGGTTCTTGCCCCAAGTCGATGGCAGTTACGAAGAAGTCCCCCCAACTTTGATTGATTATGTTATTCGGGACCGCCGCTGGTGTCAGGGCAATTTACAGCATTTGGGATTGCTGCGTTCTCGTGGGTTTCATGCGGTGTCGCGGTTCCATTTGATTAGTGGTGCGATGGGGTATTTGACGTCGCCTGCATGGTTTGCGTTGCTGCTGGTTTGGGCGCTGATCGGGAATGGAGTGGAAACCAATACGCTGACCTACTTTAGTGGCTATGACTCGCAAGTGAGCTGGCCGAGCATGAGCACGGGCAATGCGTTTTTATTCCTTGGGTTCATGTATGCGATGCTTTTGGCGCCCAAGTTGATGAGCGCGGCAGCGGCCCATCGCGCCGGAATTGTGATGCGGGACGTTGGCGGTTTGGGGCAGTTTTTGCTGTCTGTGATTATCGAAATCACTTTGTCCATCGCTTACGCACCGATCTTAATGGTGCAACAAACGGGTGCGGTGGTGCGGACCTTGATTGGCGCGCGCGCGGTTTGGAATCCGCAACAACGCCAAGGCAAGCACTATTCGCTTGGCGTTATGATAAAATTCCACGCATTCGAAACGCTGATTGGTGTCTTGTTGGTGGCTGGGATGATGCAAGGACTCGTCACGCTTTGGCTGCTTCCGATTGCTGTTAGTCTTGTGCTTGCGATCCCACTATCGGCGCTGAGCGGGATTAACCTCAGCAATCGTCGCTGGTCGTCGCGTCAGATGGGCACGCCTGAACATTTGAACGCGCCACAGATCATTCGCACAGCGATGATCGAGCGTCGTCGATTCGCGGAATTGATTAATCGCCCGGTTCCGATCGCGGCTGAATAGTCAGTCGGATTTTTCGAACCAGTCAAGCGCAAGGTTGGACCAACCACGTGGGATGCCGTGCCCACCTGGATGCAGTGCGAATTCTAAGTCGCCCGACGTGCAAGTGTCCCAGCGTCTGATCCAGAAATCACCGATGTCTTCGAAGCTGTCTGCGCGCATTCCTTCGCAGCCGTTTGTGGTTCGCCAGATTTGCATAGCAAACCAGACGTCGCCTTGCTTAATCGCACCGCTGCGCAATGGGCGTCCTTCGAGGGGGACGGTTTGATCACGCCAACCGTGGGTGTGGAACAATTTGACAGGTGCCGCGCAATCAGTTGGATGTGGCCGCCAAAAGCTGCCGGCAACTGGGGCATAGGCTGCAAAGGCATCTGGATCTTCGCAGGCGACATAACTGGTCATTGATCCACCTACAGAAAACCCGGCAAGCAGGATGCTGTCGCGATCGACGCCAAAGCGCGCGGCGGCGTCATTAGCGACTTGGCGCAAGAACGCGGCTTCGTCACGCAGCTTTTCCCGGTTTGGGTGGAAATACCATCCTGTCCCAAAGCGCCCTTCGCGATCCAAACCATTGGGACCAATCGCGACGTATCCCCGATTGTTGAGGGTTCGCCCCATACCGTTTGGGTTCACCGCACCGGTGCCGCGCCCACCAGCCCCATGCAAGAACATCACCGCGGGCAGGTCTTTGCCGCCAATATTAGGAACTGAGATGTGATAGGTGCCCATTGGGACCTTGCATGGGTCGCCATCGTCGTTGCACCCGGCAACAACCGAACTTGCCCAAAGAAGCGCGATGAGCGAACTGGCAAACTTAGCGAACAACGGGCAATCCACGTTCCAGCCAGCCCGGCCCAACAGTGGAGCCGAGCATCCCTTCGGGCACATCGATGATGTTGGTGAAACCTGCATTCGTCAGCAGGTTGGACATCCGCGAGGATCGGACCCCGCGGGCGCAAATCAGTGCGATTGGCGCATTTTTGTCGCCTTTTACAATTTCATTCAGGGCCACGACGAAATCGTCCCTGCGCATATCCAGACGATTAGCCCCTTCACCAGATCCGGTGCGGTCCCATTCATCAGGGCGGCGGATGTCGATCAAGGTGATCGCGCCAGACACCGCGTTTTCATGCGCAACGTCTGGTGTGATGCTGTCGCCCAGTACGTCTTGCGCCAATGCGGCGTAAAATTGGTTTTGCCCGTCCAGTGCGACGAACGCGACACCAGCAAGGGTAAGTCCGCCGGTTGTCGCCAATAAGCGTCGTCTTGTCAGTGCCATCTTGTCGTGCTCCTTGATGTTGATCACTTCATCCGATGGTCGGTTCACACAGACAAGTCACGATGCGGTGAAGGCGCTGTCCGTTTTCCGGTGGTTTCAACCGAAAGGAGGGCCTTTAGCCCGCTGCGATAATCTGGATAGATCAGGTTTACCCCCAGCTCTGTTTTGATGCGATCATTTCTGACTTTCTTGCTTTCGGCGTAAAAACTGCGGGCCATTGGTGTCATCTCGGCGGTTTCGAAATCCTGCGCAGGCGGGATCGGCAGGCCTAAGAGTTCAGCGGCATAGGCGATGACATCTTCGGGCGGGGCCGGGTCGTTGTCGCAGACATTGTAGGCGGCACCGGGATTGGGTTGTTCGATGGAGGCATGCAGAATCTGCGCGATGTCATCGACGTGAGTGCGGCTAAAAACCTGACCCGGCTTGATGATCCGTCGGGCTGTACCGTTGCGCACTTTGGCAAATGGGCCGCGCCCGGGGCCATAGATGCCAGCAAGGCGAAAGATGTGCAGCGGCAGGTCGGGGATGGATTTCCAATCCGCCTCTGCTTTGACCCGGGCGATGCCGCGTTTTGTGGCTGGGGTTAGGGCTGTGTCTTCGTCCACCCAATCGCCATTGTGATCGCCGTAGACACCAGTGGTCGACAGATAGCCAATCCATTCAAACTGATTGGCGCGATCCGCAATCTCTTGGCGCAGCGCGTTTAACACAGGATCACCATCTTCGCCGGGGGCGGCGGATAGCAGGATATGGGTTGCAGCGTCCAAGGCGGGGGTCATATTTGCACCCGGCCAAATCCGCGGCTCGACCCCCGTTTCGACCAAGTCCGCTGCTTTGTCTTCGGACCGGGTCGTGCCGATCACGCGCCAGCCAAGGGGTAGCAATCGGCGGGCCAAGGCTTTGGCGGAATAACCATGGCCAAAGGACAAAAGGGTTTTTTCTTGCGTGTCGTTCATTGGGCGTATGTTGATCCTTCTTCGTCCAAGATCGCCTTTAACTCAGCAAGGTGGCGGGCGTCTTGTTCGGGATAGGCTTCCAATTCCTGTGCCGTCTTTTCCGCAACATCATCAGGAAGCACGCGCAGGGGCTGACCTGTTTGCAAAGCGCGGATGTAGTTTTCGCAAGCGCGTTCAAAATAATAAAGCCGGTTGAATGTTTCGGCGACCGTTTCGCCGATGATCAACACGCCGTGGTTACCCATGACCATGACCTTTTTCTTGGGATCGGTGAATTGGGCAGCGCAACGTTCGCCTTCGTCTTCAAACGCTAGGCCGCCATAGCCGTTATCGACGATGATGCGATTGAAGAAGGTACAGGCGTTCTGGTCGATGGGGGGCAGCATGCTGTCCTGTAATGAAGCAAGTACAGTGGCATAAATTGAATGCACATGCATCGCGCACCGGGCATGCGGGACGAGCCGGTGCAAACCACCGTGCAGGCCCCATGCGGTTGGGTCGGGCGCGTTCGGCCCTTCTATGGATGCCGGGTCATTGGCGTCGACAACAATCAGATCGCTGGCTTTGATCCGAGCGAAGTGCATTTGGTTTGGGTTCATCAGAAACCGCGTGCCGTCATCGCTGATAGCAAGGCTGAAGTGGTTCGCGACGGCCTCGTGCATGTTCAGGCGTACGGTCCAGCGAAAGGCGGCAGCCATATCGACACGTTCGGCCCAATGGGTCAGGTTTTGCTGTACGTTCATATCTGGACTCCTTGCTGGAGCAGTGTGCCAATGCGGGAACGCGAATACCAGCCTCGGTTTTGATTTGAGCTTGGGCAGTCGCTGGTATACCATTTTTGAAAGCATAACCATTGGAGACCGTCATGACATTCAAGCCAGCCAAATGGCCCCGCAAGTTGCGTTCGCAAGAATGGTTCGGTGGAACATCCAAGGATGCGATTTATCACCGGTCTTGGATGAAGAACCAAGGTCTTCCCGCTGATTTGCTGGATGGTCGTCCTGTTATCGGAATTTGCAACACGTGGTCTGAGCTAACGCCCTGCAACGCGCATTTGCGCGATCTGGCAGAACGGGTGAAATTTGGCGTCTATGAGGCGGGCGGTTTTCCGGTGGAATTTCCAGTGTTTTCACCGTCTGAATCAACAATGCGCCCTACGGCGATGATGTATCGCAATCTATGTGCGATGGACGTCGAAGAGGCGTTACGCGGCAAATGTATCGACGGGGTTGTTCTGCTGGCGGGATGCGACAAGACAACGCCAGCCTTATTGATGGGTGCGGCATCGGTCGATTTGCCGTCGATTGTCGTCAGCGGTGGTCCGATGCTGAACGGCTATTTTCGGGGTGAACGTGTTGGGTCTGGCACCCACCTTTGGAAATTTTCTGAAGCGGTGCGTGCGGGCGAGATGACTGCGGATGAATTTGTGGAGGCTGAGGCGTCGATGTCGCGGTCCCCCGGTTCGTGCAACACGATGGGCACGGCCAGCACGATGGCGTCCATGGCCGAAGCGCTGGGCATGGCGTTGTCTGGTAACGCGGCCATTCCGGCGGTTGATAGTCGCCGCCGGGTCATGGCGCATGTCACCGGACGTCGGATTGTGGACATGGTTAAGGATGATTTAAAGCCGTCGGACATCATGACGAAGGGCGCTTTTGAAAATGCCATCCGCACCAATGGGGCGATTGGGGGATCGACCAACGCCGTTGTGCACTTGCTTGCGCTTGCCGGGCGATGTGAGGTTGATCTGACCCTTGATGATTGGGATCGCTGCGGGCGCGATGTCCCGACAATTGTGAACCTGATGCCATCGGGCAAATACCTGATGGAAGAGTTCTTTTATGCTGGCGGTTTGCCCGTTGTGATCAAGCATCTGGGTGAAAGTGGACTGCTACACAAAGACGCGCTGACTGTCTCAGGCGGGTCGATTTGGGATGAAGTCAAGAACGTGCGCAATGATAATGACGATGTGATCTTGCCGGTGGAAAAGGCACTTTCGGCGTCTGGTGGCATTGCTGTTTTGCGCGGAAACCTTGCACCCAATGGCGCGGTGTTGAAACCATCTGCCGCGACTGAAAGTCTGTTGGTACACAAAGGTCGTGCCGTCGTGTTTGAGGACATCGATGATTACAAGGCCCGCATTGATGACCCAGATTTGGATATCGATGAGACCTGTGTGATGGTCCTGAAAAACTGTGGTCCGCGCGGGTATCCGGGGATGGCGGAGGTCGGCAATATGGGCCTGCCACCCAAGATATTGAAGAAGGGGATCACCGATATGGTGCGCATCAGTGATGCGCGCATGTCCGGTACCGCCTTTGGAACTGTTGTACTGCATACCTCGCCTGAGGCGGCGGTCGGTGGACCGCTAGCCGTGGTGCAAAGCGGGGATATGATCGAACTGGACGTACCCAACCGTAAGCTACATTTGGATATCTCAGATGCTGAGCTGGCCAAGCGGCTTGAGGCATGGAGCGCGGAAGACAGCGGTGCAAATCCGCGCCCTGTGGGCGGTTATGCACAGCTTTATCACGACCGAGTCACGGGGGCCGAAACAGGCGCCGACTTTGATTTCCTGGTTGGCTGTCGTGGGAATGATGTCGGGAAAGAGGCACATTGATGGCTGAATAGTGGCACTCAGTGACACTTTGGCAAGGGTCGCGCATGTTTTGAGCGACGTTAGGGTGTTATTGATTGCTGCGGCACAATGTTGGTTGACTTAAATTCTATTCGGCCGATAACGGCGGCAAAACAAGGTCTTCTTGAGGAATAGCCTATGCTCCGTCGTTTGATTACTATTTCGGCTGTCGCCGTGTTTGCAATAGCCAGCTTAATCGCGGTTGGGGTATTTGGTTACTATTCTCACAAGCTTCAGCTGGATCCGGTCTATGACATAGCGGAACGTGCAGATCTGGCGGGGCGACGTGCCTTGAATATGCCGACCATCACTGAGGGTTTGGTCGATCGCATTGATACGATCTACGTTCGGCTACGGGGTAAATCATGGGAAATGCCCAATGATGATTTCCTGAACGGTGGTGCGTTGGCAGCTTGGGGTGATGATATTCTGGCCATGCACAAATCAGGCCGTGTTCATTACTTGGACGAAGACAAGGGTCTTGTCTTAGCGGATGTTCAGCCGCCGGACAACGGTGTTGCTGCCTATCGCACTTTGGCTGCAGAAAAGTATCCTAACCAACAGACGCGTGATGGGGCGATCCGTTTCAATGACATTGAATTTGTCGAAAACGAGGAGCTGCGCGGCTTTGCTTTGTCCTATACTTTTGTTGATGCAGAACGCGAGTGTTACGGGAACAGAGTCGCATGGGCAGATATCGACGAAGCCTCCATTAGCGACGTCAGCATCGCCGAGAACGATTGGCGGATCGTTTTCGAATCCAACCCTTGTCTATCATTCAACACAAGCGGTGAACTGATCGTGTCATACATGTCAGGTGGCCGGATCGCGATTCAAGAACCGACAAAGGTCTATCTTGGTAATGGCGAATTCCACCTTGATGGTATCTATCGCCCGGATATCGGCATCCAAGAAGATGACAATGACTATGGTAAGACATTGGAAATCGATCTGATCACCGGTGAAAGCCGGCACATTTCCAAAGGCCACCGTAACCTACAAGGTGTTGCAGTAGATGCGGACGGGCGGCTTTGGACTACAGAACATGGTATGCGTGGTGGGGATGAGTTGAACCTGATCCGCGACGGTGAGGATTATGGCTGGCCTGCGGAAAACCTCGGAACTTTATATTCTGGCGTTGCTGCGCCGACGGAAGGTCGCCCGGGCCGTCACGAAATTTATGAAGCACCGGTTTACTCATGGCTTCCATCGGCGGCAGTGTCGTCAGTAAGCTTGATCGAAGGATTCCATGATACTTGGGATGGCGATCTGATGATTTCTTCGCTGAAGGATCGGACGTTGTTCCGGGCGCGTATTCGCGATGACCGGGTCGTCTTTCTTGAGGAAATCCCTATCGGGCAGCGTGTCCGAGATGTGATGTCGATGACCCAAGGCAGGTTGGCGCTTTGGCTGGATACGAATGAACTGGTTGTCTTTACCGTCGAAGAAACCGTCGATCCTCTAGAAGGACTTGAGGAAAAGCTCGTGTCCGATGGAATGGAAATGACGCTGGCGACAGAGGTCGTATCGGTCCTCGAAGGCTGTAATGAATGTCACTCTTATGAGGAAAACATTCACGGTGCAGGTCCATCGCTTCATGGGGTTGTCGGTCGCAGAATTGGTGGCACGGCGTTCCAAAACTATTCCTCAGAACTGGGGGGCAGTTCTGATAATTGGGATACCGATACATTAGCAGCTTATATTGCTGATCCAGAGGCAGTCTTTTCCGAAACTGTTATGATTGGTCTTGGTGTCGGCGACGAAGAGCTTGCTGCGGGCATCGCAAAAGGTTTGGAGCTGATTGTCCAGCCTAAGTAATTAGCAACGGCATTTTGGGGCGGGTGCGAAAATTCTGCACTTAGCCTCATTTTGTTCGTATTATTGTGTTGATATGCTGCCCAAATGCAGAGTTTGACGCGTTTAGGAACGAAGAATGCCTACAATATTACTGGCCAGTTGGCCGATCTTAAGCTTTATCGCGTTCATTAACGCGCGGCCAGCCACGACGCTGTTGCTGGCTGTCTTTATTCCTTTCCTATTTCTGCCTGAGGCACTTTTGGTCCGTTTGCCGGGCGTTCCTGACTTGGACAAGGTTAGCGTTATTACGGTTGGCCTCATGCTGCTCGTTTTTCTGCAGGCTAAAAAGTTTCGATCGATAAAGCCCGCGACGGGTTTTTCCAAAGAAGGTAAGTTTCTCGCATTCTTGATCGTTTTGTTGTTCATGGTCATGATTGCCGGTACCTATATGACGATGCTTGCCAATCGCGAACCGCTTCTTTTTACGGTTGAGTTTGCGTTGCCGGGCATGACGAATTCTGACGTTATTACCCGCGTCTCGGCTATCGTGTTTATGGCGTTCCCGTTCTATGTGGGGCAACGTTACTTTGGGACCCAAGAAGGGCAGCAGCGGATCCTATACTTTATTGCTGTGTCTTGTCTTTGTTATACCGCTTTGATGCTAATTGAACTGCGGTTCAGCCCGCAGCTGCATCGCTGGGTTTACGGGTATCACCAGCACTCTTTCGTTCAGCATGTTCGTGACGGATTTCGCCCAAAGGTGTTCTTGGAGCATGGGTTGGTCGTTGGTTTGTTCCTCTTTATGTCGGTGCTGAGCGCCGTTGCATTGTGGCGGATCAAAAAAGACAAAAAGTGGCTCTTTGCTGCGATCTGGCTGTTTGTGATGTTGGTGTTAAGCCGAAACTTGGGGGCGACAGCGATTACCCTGTTGATCGTTCCTATCTTTTTATTCACGACGCGCTGGGTTCAGCTTGTGTTCATGTTGTGCCTGAGTGCGATTATCGTGACCTATCCGGTGGTGCGGGGGACCAAAATTGTCCCTATCAACAGTATCGTTGATGCAGCTGCGACCATTTCACAAGAACGCGCGGCCTCTTTGGAATATCGTTTGCGCAACGAAGAACTTGTGTTGGAGAGAAATAGGTTAAAACCCATTACGGGTTGGGGCAACTGGAGTCGCGGACGCGTTCACGATGAAAACGGAAATGACCTGACGGTTGTCGAAGGTTGGTGGATTCAAGCCGTTATGGAATGGGGTTGGATCGGTTACGTCTCGCTTTTCGGCATTGTGGTTTCGCCCGTCTTTATGCTCTTCTTCATTCGAAAGCGTCGTAAAATTCCAACGGAAACGATTGCCGTGGGCTTAATCCTGTGTGGCAACTTCATCGACTTTATTCCCAACAGTGCGTTTCCGCCTGTCAGCTGGCTTTTGCTAGGGTCTTTGGCCGGATATATTTTCCGAACTGGGACAGTGCCTGAAGAAGTGAAAAAGTCAAACGAGCAGATGACGGGAGTGGTTTCATATTCCCGGTTTCCAAAGTCGGATCCGGTTCACGCCTAGAATTTACCGTGGGGCTGGTTGTGGCGCCGCACTTGCAATTCTAAAGCTGGCCTTTCGATTGGTTATGAAAAAGCCGGCATCGCTTTATCAGAAGCGGTGCCGGCTTTTCATTAGTTCCAAACATACAATCCGAGGCCAAGGGTGCGGCCAACTGGGGAACTGTAACCTACAACACAACCAGATCTCGTTTCACACACAAAACGATCACTGACACAAACACACACGACGAACACTGCCGTTGCCTAGGTATTAGCATATTTAATTCACCATCAGAAATTCTTTTTCGCTGTGGTCGCGTGTTGTTACATTTATGTAAAGAACATGTAAGGTGTTGATATAAATTATATAAATGGAAAATTCACCCGCTGGTTTTTGATTTGGAAACGGTTATTCCATCAGACGGAAACATTTTGGATGGTGCGGTTTCAAAGGGGAAAGGCGATTTTCTCCCACGTTAACTTGATTGGACATCGACCTGCGCTTGCAACGAATGTTGCCGATAACCGTGGCTTTAATTGTTCACAGACGGAAATATTAGCATGCCAAACCCCATGAAACATGCCCGACGCGCGGCCATTTTGCTTGGCCTTGCTGGCCTTGCGGGGTGTGCCCTACCGCAGGTCGATCCATTGGACCTACCGCCCCAAGTCGCAGCAGAAATTCCATCTGACATCGATCTTTCAGAGGTCAATCGCGATCTGGATGGCTGCTATTTCTATACCTATGCCGCAGACCTGTTTGTCGTACGTGACAGGTCGGGTGAGCCGATTTGTCTGCCTTGAGCAAACGCGTGCGCGACTAGCCATTCCAAACCACTGGGAACCAATCGGAACGAAGGGGATCGCCCGGTTTCATCCCATGCCCCGGAAAAGGTGGTGAGGTTGGCCCTGGCCGTTGAACAAACCGCGCATCGTCACCGACAAAACGCAATGAAAACGCACGTCTGCGATTGCGCGTTTCATTTCCGCGTGCACCGTGCAAAATACCAAAGTTGAAGGCGATAGCGTCACCGGGTTCCATAGGCCATTCCCTAATTGTCATCCCTTCTGCGTCGGGGTCTGGCACGGGCATATAGGCGTCTTTTTCTGGGTAGAACGTGTCTTCGTTCAGCCATCTGGTTGGTAGAACGGGCTTGTCCCACAAATGGCTGCCGGCGACACAGCGTAGGCTTGCAGTTTCGACCTTATCCATAGGGGACCAAAAGCTGACGTTCTGTTTCCCACCGACAAAGTAATAGGGCCCGTCCTGATGCCATGGCGTTGGCTTTGACGTACCGGGTTCTTTCACCAGAACATGATCGTGGAACATTTGAACGCGCTTTGACTGCATCAAATCTGATGCAACTTCTGCCGCAGGGGATTGATGCACGACTTTTTGAAATTCTGCGATGCGGGTCCAATTGCAGTAGTCATCAAAGAAACGCCCACTTTCCCCTGCTTTCAGGTTTTCCGCACCATAGGGGCCGGGGTCGTCCATGTTGTTTTCGATTCCGGTACGTATGTCTTCCACGAAATCGGCAAACAAACCTTTGATCAAAACAACGCCGTCACTTTGAAACTGTTCAACATGTTTTGGCGTGACAAGATTGTGCATTCTGGGCCCTCCCTTTGGCGCAGAGTGGCACGGATACGGATACCATTCCAAGGGGTGCGTTGTACGGTGCGCAGATGTATAGGCTGTCCTCACAATCCTGTCATGACAATTGCAGGATAGGTGTTTCACGTAGATACATTGCGAAACTGAAGGCCCTTCAATGTTCGACAGCCACATACGACCATTTATTGATCCGCCGCTGAACAAGCTGGGTCAGACACTCGCCGCCAAGGGTATAACAGCAGATGTGGTTACCTTGACCGGGCTTGCAGTTGGATTGCTTGCGGCGGGTGCTATTGCCCTTGGTTGGATGGCTGTTGGGCTTGTCCTTGTCCTGCTTAGTCGTATTGCGGATGGCCTAGACGGGGCTGTCGCGCGCGCAACGCAAAAGACCGACTTTGGCGGTTATCTTGATATCACTTGCGATTTTCTGTTCTACGGCGCAATCCCAATGGCGTTTATCTGGATGGATCCAACAACCAATGGCGCGGCGGGGGCGTTCCTTTTGACATCGTTCTATTTCAACGGCGCCAGCTTTTTGGGCTACGCAATCTTGGCCGAAAAGTTTGGACAAGTAACGCAAGCGCAGGGCAGCAAATCGCTTTATTACTCTAATGGGCTGCTTGAAGGGACCGAAACGATTGTGTTCTTTGTCCTTCTTTGTTTGTTTCCATCAAAATTTTCATCGCTTGCATGGGTTTTTGGAACCCTATGTTTTGCCACTGCGACGTTGCGTCTGTTTGGCGCTAAGACTGCTTTCAATATCAAAGGACCCACAACATGAAACACCTTGCTCTTATTGCGGCCTTGCTGGCCCCTGTGTCCGTGCTGGCGCAAACTGATCCAAAAGATTGGAACGCCGTTACGGCGGCGGCTGAGGGACAAACAGTTTATTGGAACGCCTGGGGTGGATCGACCACCACCAATGATTTCATCGCTTGGGTTGGGGATCGGGTTTCTGCGGATTACGGAGTCACCCTTGAACACGTTAAACTGACTGATACTGCCGATGCGGTCACGCGGGTTTTGTCTGAAAAGCAGGCGGGTGAGGATGACGATGGTGCCATTGATATGATCTGGATCAATGGCGCGAACTTTGCGGCGATGAAAGACGCGGATTTGCTGTTTGGCCCCTATGCCGAAGACCTGCCCAACTGGGCGTTTGTCGATGTGGATGGCAAGACCGTTCAGACCGATTTCACCGTACCCGTTGAAGGGTACGAAAGCCCATGGGCGATGGCGCAGGTTGTGTTCATTTATGACACCGATGATCTGGCGGAGCCACTTGGCGATATGAATGCAATCTTGGAGTTTGCCACGGCCAATCCCGGGCGCTTTACCTACCCGCAGCCGCCAGATTTCCTTGGCACGACTTTTCTAAAGCAAGCACTTGTCGATCTGTTGGACGATCCATCTGTTTTGGCGGTTGAGGCGACGGAGGAAACATATGCAGAGGTCACCGCCCCGCTTTGGACTTTTCTGGAGGCGTTGACACCCAACCTTTGGCGCCAGGGGCGCGCCTATCCACAAACCGGCCCTGCCCAATTGCAGCTGATCGCAGATGGTGAAGTTGACCTTGCGATTTCGTTTAGCCCGGGGGAAGCGACGGCGGCGATTGCCAACAATCAATTGCCGCCAAGTGTGCGCACTTTCGTGTTGGAAAATGGCACGATCGGCAACGCGTCCTTTGTGGCGATCCCCTATAACTCTGGCAGCACTGAAGGGGCGATGGTTGTCGCCAATTTCTTGATGTCGCCAGAAGCACAAGCGCGGGCGCAAGACCCGGAAATTCTGGGTTATGGCACCGTGTTGAACATGGACGCGCTGTCCGCAGACGATCGCGCTGTTTTTGACGCGCTGGAACTTGGCGTCGCTACCTTGTCGCCGGCAGAGTTGGGAACGGTTCAGGCCGAACCGCACCCAAGTTGGATGACACGTATCGCGGCAGACTGGGCAGATCGTTACGGGGTTGCGCAGTAACCGCGCGAATTTCATAGCGAGCCCGGGATGAGCAAAGCGCGCTTCCTTCCTGTGTTACCGGCCCTGACATTGATTGCGATGTTGGGGCCGGTCATTGCGGGGATTTGGGGCGCGCTTGGGCCTGCCTTTGGTCATTTACCCGCAGCGGGGCTTATTGGCCCGAACCTATCTGCCTTTGGCGCGCTCTTTGAGTGGGCCGGATTGCCCCGCGCTGCATGGCTTTCGGTATCGACAGGGCTGTTGGCGACAAGTCTGTCGCTGATCATCGTCACGCTGCTCACCGCGGGTTGGTCGTGCACGGCGGCGTTTCGGTTTCTGGAACGATTGCTGTCTCCGCTGTTGTCGGTGCCGCATGCGGCTGCGGCCTTTGGCCTGGCTTTTCTGATCGCGCCATCGGGTTGGATATCACGGCTGATTTCCCCCGGTCTTACAGGTTGGGACAGACCGCCTGATATATTGATCCTGAACGATCCAAACGGGTTTGCGATGGTGGCGGGATTGGTTGCAAAAGAAGTTCCGTTTTTGCTGCTAATGACGCTTGCCGCGCTTGGGCAAACGAAAGCCCGCCGTTCTGTCGCGGTGGCGCAATCGCTGGGCTATAACCGCACAACCGGTTGGCTGAAAACTGTGTTTCCTCAGATTTATGCGCAGATCAGATTGCCGGTTTTTGTTGTGTTGGCTTATTCGATGTCGGTTGTGGATGTGGCGGTGATCCTTGGGCCCACAACACCGCCGACCCTATCGGTGCAAATCGTTAAATGGATGTCTGACCCGGACCTTAGCATGCGCACCATGGCGGCGGCTGGGGCGCTGCTGCAACTGGCGCTGGTTCTTGGTGTTCTTGCATTATGGAAGGGGGGCGAAATCGTTATCTCCCGCGTTGGACGACGCTGGGCGATGGCTGGTGGGCGTGGAACATGGGATCGTTTGTTTAACGGTGTTTCTATCGGGTTTGGCGCAACGTCGGCCGTGGTTGTGATGCTGGGGCTGTTGGTACTGCTGATCTGGTCTGTTGCCGGATTTTGGAGCTTTCCAAATCTGGTGCCTGACGCATTTACGCTGAAAAACTGGATGCGCCACGGTGACGGGGTTTCAGCGGCCTTGGGTGAAACGATCCTGATCGCGTTTATTGCGACGGGAATTGCATTGATCCTAACGCTTGGCTGTCTGGAGGCAGAGTACCGACATAACCTGTCCCTTAGTGCGCGGGGTATGTGGTTGCTGTATCTGCCGTTGCTGATTCCGCAAACGGCGTTTTTACCGGGTCTTCAAACGCTGCTTTTGAACATCGGTGCCGACATCGGACGCGGGCCTGTGATTATCGCGCATCTCGTCTTTGTGCTGCCCTACGTTTATCTGTCGCTATCGGAACCGTTTCGGGCATGGGACAACCGAATTGGTACTGTTGCTGCGGCCCTTGGGGCAGGGCCGGATCGGGTGCTGTGGAAGGTGCGTTTGCCAATGCTCTTGCGGCCGATCCTGACGGCGCTTGCCATTGGTGTATCGGTGTCTGTTGGGCAATACCTACCCACGCTGTTGATTGGCGGTGGGCGCGTTGCGACACTGACGACCGAGGCGGTCGCGCTTGCCTCTGGTGGGGACAGACGGGCGATTGGGGTCTACGCTTTGATGCAAACGGGTGCCGCATTGGTGCCATTCATGATCGCGCTTGCCGTACCGGCGGTTATTTGGCGCAATCGCAGAGGGCTTCGTCTTGGATAAATCGCTTTTGTTAGACACTGTTTCCATCTCGATGAATGGTTATGAACTGCTGTCTGTCCACCACAAGATCAGCGCAGGCGAGGTGTTGACCATCATGGGGCCGTCGGGAGTCGGCAAATCGACGTTGCTGTCGTACATTACTGGCACGCTGCCGGGAGCATTTGACGCAAGCGGTCGTATTTTGCTGCATGGAGAAGATATCACCGATGCCGCGCCTCATAAGCGCAAAGTTGGAATTTTGTTCCAAGATGATCTGCTGTTTCCGCATCTTTCTGTTGGTGGGAACCTCGCCTTTGGGTTGCCCAAAGGTGGAACGCGGGCAGAACGCGCAGATAAGGTCAACGCAGCGCTTGCCGAGGTTGGCTTAGAAGGATTCGCCGACCATGATCCCGACACGTTGTCTGGTGGGCAAAAGGCGCGGGTTGCCTTGATGCGGGTGCTTTTGGCGGGGCCTTGTGCGCTTTTGTTGGATGAACCGTTTTCGCGACTTGACGCGACATTACGGGATCAAATCCGCAGCTTGGTGTTTCAACGGGCCAAAGCGTATCAACTGCCTGTCGTGATGGTGACCCATGATCTTGACGATGCGCGGGCCGCTGGTGGCGAAATCATCACGCTTTCGGCGGCCAATTCCGGCGGCGTGGCACCCTGACCGCCAACATGGGTTTGAGCAGCGGCGAGCGAAAACGCGTCAAATCAAGCGCCTCATGCACGCCTATTGTCTCTTCTCCGTCCAGGACGGTTTTGACAGCAGAACGCGAATAAAACGGAGCATCTAGCATATTTAGACTCTGTTGTGGTGTCGTTCCGGGATCTGCACGCGTTGTCCGTTTCACCTGCCAAAGGGAATTTTTGAATCTTGTGCTGGGCGGAGCTGCGCAATGTGTTGCGTTGCCATCGTCGTCAAAATGCACAGCTGTTTCAAAGGTGCTGCCATCCATACGTTCCACATCATAAAACGCGGTCGCTCCGTCAGAGCATGGAAAACAGCCCCATGTCCAATAACGGAAATCTTGTTCCAAAGCGCGGGTGCCGAAGTTGGCATCGAAATAGCCCTTTCCGTTCCACTGCCAACCATCGCTTTGCAAATCCACGGAGATATCCGAAATTGGCGCAAAGGGGCGCCAGATGTGGCTGCCATCTGTTTTTAAGGGCAGTTCCACCGATGTCACCGCTCTAGGTGTCACCGTGATCGTACCCTTCACGCGGCTGATGATGGGCGGGCTTGAAATCTCATCAATTGTGATGACCAGTTCTGATCCGGTCCAATGCATCGAGGATGGACCCACCGTTAGCGTATCGGGCGTGGTGTTTAGCGCGTTGCGTCCACGATCTGTCATCGTGAAACGGCCACCAGCCCCATAGGTCGCAACGTTAATGCAGCAGTTATTTGCCGGATCCTTACGACCGGACCACGCATACCAAGGTGAAAAGACCGAGCCGATAAACCCTATAATAGAGACTGCTTTTGTTCCGCAATCGCTGATCCCGTCAACGTACCACCACGCGTAACCGTTGGGTGGGACGTCGAGGTTAAAGTTTGGTCCTTCAAGATCGCCTCTGCCGCGTGCTTCCCTGAGAGTGTGGCCATCGGAATGCCCGCCCCCGGATGCGTCCCGCCCCCGCACAGGTACAGCCCCCGAAGGGTCGTGCGAGCCGTTGGGCGTTTGAAGGCTGCCATCATCCCATGCGGGGATCGCCCGTATAGGGACCCTAGGCTTGCTGGAAATAGACGGTTGAAGCCGGCCGGAGTTGTCATGTGGTGGGCTGTTGGCGTCGGATCGAAATGCAGGCCAAACTGGCGGAATCGCGCGAAAATCATTGTCTGACATTGGTCTTTTTCCTCTTTTTCCTCTGCCGGGTTCGACGGCGCATTCATGATGACCTCAAACCGCTGCATGGCACTGGGCGCGACCTGCCCATGATCTTGGGCGCATAGGTAAAGCGTGGCATCGCGCGGCATGTGGCCAATCTTTAGCGCGTCAAATTCGGCTTTTGGATTATCGGCGAAGAATACGGTGTGATGATGTAGGGCGACGCCATTGGGTTTTGCCGCAAACGCGCCGACATATGCCGAAAGACTGCGCGGAGATGTGGCGTCTTTGACGACCGCATCCTTTGCGGGTTGGCCGAGAAAACCAGTCTCTAACGCGCGTGGATCGCCGTTGAATAGAACCGAATCCGCCAGTATTTGCCCGGATTGTGTTTCAACGCCGGAGACGCGGCCACCCTGCTGAACCAATCGTTGGACTTTGGTATCAAACTGAAAAGTCGTCCCAAAGGATTGCGCCAAATTCATAAGGGTCTTGGCAAGCTGGTGCATGCCACCCCTTACCGCCCAAACGCCGCGCGCTTCCGCGTCGGCGATAAGCGACAGTAAGGCAGGGGATTGATAGGGGGATCCGCCAACATAGGTCGCGTAGCGCCCGAAAAGTTGGGCCAAGCGCGGATCGCTGAAGCGCTGTTGCAGTAGGCGGGCCATGGTTTGATGCGGGGCCATTTGGGTCATCAGCTTTGGTTGTCGCAATACGGTTTTGGTGAGTGCCCACCGGCTTGGTGTGGCGGTTTGCATCATCGGACCTTCAAACGCGTCGTATAGTACTGCCGTTTGAGCCGCAAAGGCGCGATATTCATCTGCGGCCTTTGATCCGAAAGCATTTGAAATGTTGGAAGCGGTTTCGTCCCGGTCGGCCATTAGGTCTAGCATCGTGCCATCTGGCCAATAATGACGGGCCAAAGTTTGCAATGGTTCCAGTGTTAAGTGATCCGACAAGCGGTGACCAACGTCTTTGAATAACGCCTCAAACACCGGCTTCATTGTCAAAACGGTTGGACCAGCATCCACTGGGCCCGCAGCAGAGGGAACGACGCGCATTTTTCCACCGGGACCCGACTGCGCCTCGAGCACGGTGACGGCGCAGCCTGCATGGCTCAACCGGACAGCCGCGGCCAGCCCGCCTATTCCAGCGCCAACAATAAAAACCTTGGGTTTGTCTTCTCGCATGGCCTCTCCTTGATCAGGAGTGTTGACTCAATCACCGAAGTTGTCCAGTTTGATTGACAGTTGGTGTAATCATAACGTTACACATCCGCAAAGGACACGCCATGCGCATATCAGAACGGATCGAAGCGGCGATGGATGTCGCGATCTATTCGGGACAACATGGTGCTGCTCCGGCCAAGCTGTCAGCGGCCCTTGGATACGCGGTTAGCCCGGGTGGCGCACGTATTCGTCCAACGATCCTGACCTCTGTTGCGATGGCGTGCGGCGATGATCGGCCGGCAATGACGGATGCGGCAGGCGCGGCGCTGGAATTGATCCATTGCGCTAGTCTTGTCCACGATGACTTGCCTTGTTTTGACGATGCGGATCTGCGTCGGGGTAAACCCGCGGTGCATCGGGCTTTTGGTGAACCTCTCGCGGTGCTGGCGGGTGACAGTTTGATCGTAATGGGGTTTCAAGTACTGTCGCGGGCTGCTGGTGACGTGCCGGATCGGGCGCTTAGATTGATTGATATTCTCGCAACCCGCACGGGTATGCCGTTTGGCATTTGCGCCGGGCAAGGGTGGGAAAGCGAAGACAAGATTGACCTTTCTGCCTATCACCAGTCCAAGACCGGTGCGCTGTTTATCGCTGCCACGCAAATGGGCGCTGTTTGTGCCGGGCAGGAGGCAGAGGCATGGGAAGAGCTGGGCGCGCGTATTGGTGAGGCGTTCCAAGTTGCTGATGATTTGCGCGATGCGCTTTGCGATGAAATCGCGCTGGGAAAGCCAGCGGGGCAAGATGATTTGCACGGGCGCCCGAATGCGGTGAATGAACTGGGTGTCAAAGGTGCAGTTGCGCGATTTGATGATATTCTAGCTGGGGCCATTTCATCAATTCCGGCGTGTCCAGGCGAAGCTGCCTTGGCGCAAATGGTGCGTGCTTATGCGGATCGTTTGGTGCCTGCCGATGCGCGTGCACCACAGCATATTCCGGGTGAATAGTGGCTGACATCGGCGTCCCACAAGTATCACGGGAGGCGGATCGTCCCTCTTGGCCTGTTCGTCTTGCCACCCAACCCATTGTTCATAAATGGATGGCGCGATTACCCATCGCGCGCTGGTTTGTGCGGCGCGAAGGCGCTGAAATGTTTGATCTGATCGCAGGGTTTTGCCAGTCGCAGGTCTTGTTTGCGCTGGTCAAGCTCGACGTACTTGAGCAACTGGTCGATCAATCCATGTCTGTGCAATTCCTTGCAAGGCACTGCCAAGTTCCGGAAGACCGGATGCGTGTCTTGCTGAATGCGGCGGCGTCTTTGAAATTGCTGCGCAAGCGTGGCGAACAGTATTCGCTGACGTCCCGTGGCGCTGCGCTGATTACGGTCCCGGGGTTAAAGGGGATGATCGCCCATCACGACGTTCTATATCGTGACCTGTCGGACCCCGTTGCATTCTTCCGAGGTGAGGTTGAGACCGAGCTTGCCGAGTTTTGGCCCTATGTGTTTGGTGCAGGGCAGGCGGCAGACCCCGGAATCGCACGGCGGTATAGCGAACTGATGGCCGACAGTCAGGGCTTGGTTGCGGAAGACACATTGCAGGCGATTTCGCTCAGGGGTGTTAACACCTTGTTGGACGTTGGTGGCGGAACTGGGGCATTTGTCGCAGCGGCGGCGCGGATATCGGATGCGCGCCTGGTGCTTTTTGATCTGCCAGCCGTTCTGCCGGATGCATCTGTACGGTTCGAAACATTGGGAATCGCGGACAGGGTGACGACGATTGCAGGGTCGTTTCGGGATCAGGCTTTGCCCACGGGTGCGGATGCGATCAGCTTGATCCGGGTTCTTTATGACCACAGTGACGAAACTGTCTTGAAATTGCTATCTGCGGTCAAAGCCGCACTCCCCAAAGGTGGGCGGTTGATAATCTCAGAGCCGATGACAGGTGGTGCCAAGCCGCACATGGCAGGCGATGTCTATTTCGCGCTGTATTGTATGGCGATGCGGACAGGTCGCGCACGATCGGCACAGGAAATCACTGTTCTTTTGACGCGTGCTGGATTTTCAAATTTTACGATTCACCGATCGAAGCGGCCTTACATCACTTCAGTCATTGAGGCTGTAAACGTAGGCTGACACTATGGTGTCTAATTGGGTTGACACAAAGCGGTGTAAGGCTAAACTGACATAGGACAGAATGTCGCACCTGCGCGCAGCCTGTCGATAGGGAGTTAGAAAAGCTGTGGAAACTCAAGCCGTTATCCTTAAGGCGCCAGGTCAGTTAGGACTGGAAAGTGTCGGAATCACCGGACCGACCTCTGCTGATATTGTTGTCGAGGTTGCGCAGACTGGCATCTCTACCGGTACGGAAAAGCTGTTCTGGACAGGTGATATGCCGCCGTTTCCCGGTATGGGCTATCCCTTGATCCCTGGATATGAGGCTGCTGGCGAAGTCGTCGAAGCCGGTGCTGATAGCGGTTTTCGCGTTGGTGAGCACGTCTTTGTTCCCGGTGCAAATTGTTACGAGGGCGCGCGTGGTCTGTTTGGGGCTGCGGCGCGTCGGATTGTCAGCGCGGGTGATCGTGCAACGCGTATCGACGCCGGGCTTGGTGCCTCTGGCGCGCTTCTTGCGTTGGCTGCCACGGCGCGTCACGCAATCGCTGGCCCTGGCAAAATGGTTCCTGATCTGATCGTTGGTCACGGTGTTCTTGGGCGTTTGCTTGCGCGACTAACTGTTGCTGCTGGCGCACCTGCGCCAACGGTTTGGGAAGTTGACCCACAGCGCATGGATGCGGCTGGCGAATACAGCGTCATGCACCCCAGTGCGGATGAGCGTCGCGACTATATGTCTGTTTATGACGCCTCGGGTCGCGGTGACATTTTGAACGATCTGATCGGTCGACTGGGTCGTGGTGGTGAAATCGTGCTTGCTGGCTTTTATACACAGCCGCTCCAATTCGCTTTTCCGCCTGCCTTTATGAAAGAGGCCAAGCTGCGCATTTCTGCTGAATGGCAGCCGGACGACATGTTGGCGACCCGGTCTTTGGTGGAAAGCGGAACGCTACGCCTTGATGATTTGATTACCCACACAAGCAAAGCGCGCGATGCAGGGCAGGCGTACAAGACCGCCTTTACCGATCCTGCTTGCCTCAAAATGATCCTAGACTGGAGCGAGCTATGAAAGATGAAGTCCCAAATCTAAAGGACTACAACGACGCCCTCCGTGCGGAAGCGGCGGAGCCAACGCTCGAAGTTCCTCAGGGGGAGCCGACGTCCAAAACGCAGATCATCGCGATCTATGGCAAGGGCGGCATCGGCAAATCATTCACGCTCGCCAATCTCAGCCACATGATGGCCGAAATGGGCAAGCGGGTCCTGCTAATTGGCTGCGATCCAAAATCCGACACCACTAGCCTGCTGTTTGGCGGCAAGGCCTGCCCGACGATTATCGAAACATCCTCCAAGAAAAAGCTAGCCGGTGAAGAAGTGAAAATCGGCGACGTTTGTTTCAAACGTGGCGGCGTTTTCGCAATGGAGCTGGGCGGCCCAGAGGTTGGGCGCGGCTGCGGTGGTCGCGGGATCATCCATGGGTTTGAACTACTGGAAAAACTGGGATTCCATGATTGGGACTTTGACTATGTCCTTCTCGATTTTCTTGGCGATGTTGTTTGTGGCGGTTTCGGTCTGCCTATCGCGCGAGACATGGCGCAGAAAGTGATCTTGGTGGGCTCCAATGACCTCCAGTCCCTCTATGTGGCTAATAATGTATGCTCTGCCGTCGAGTACTTCCGCAAGCTCGGTGGTAATGTCGGTGTGGCTGGGCTTGTCATTAACAAGGACGATGGCACTGGCGAAGCCCAAGCCTTTGCCAAAGCAGTAGACATTCCCGTTCTTGCAGCGATCCCGCAAGATGATGATCTGCGCAAAAAATCGGCGAACTATCAGATTGTTGGCACCCACGAAAGCAAGTGGGGTGAGATGTTTGAGGGTCTGGCCGAGGCTGTTGGCATCGCGCCGCCTGTGCGCCCAACGCCGCTTGATCAGGATGGCTTGCTTGGCCTGTTCGACGCCAAGGACACAGGTGGCGACTATCAATTGGTACCAGCCACCGATGTCGATATGCGCGGCAAAAACGCGGCCCCTCAGGAAAGCCTAGAGGTGATTTATGACGATGCATAATCAACCCTCAGCACCCCAAAACCAAAAGGTCCAAAAGTGAGCGACCGTGAAGGATATGAAGTCGGTTATGACGACGCGGGCAGCGTGCAGATTATCGAAGGCGTAGATCGCCCCGAGGTGTCTGACGACGTGCAAGCGACTGCGTTGTCTGGCGGCTGCACGGCTGGTGCGGCCACGATGGAAGAAGCGGCGCGCAATGCGGGGCAATCTGAGTTGCTGGATCAATTCGCCAAGGACTATCCGCAAGGACCACACGATCAACCACAGAGTATGTGCCCGGCGTTCGGATCTTTACGCGTAGGCCTGCGGATGAAGCGTGTGGCCACGGTATTATCCGGTTCGGCTTGTTGTGTGTACGGCCTCACGTTCGTGTCCCATTTCTACGGCGC
>CAKZVL010000027.1 GCA_937922155.1 uncultured Paracoccaceae bacterium
TGGTTTGGGGCGGGTTCGGATTGGGTATACTGCGGGCGAAGCGATTGGGCCGGAGTTGTTTACCTTTTATCGCTCGCTTGGGATCAACCTCAAACAGTTGTACGGGCAGACCGAGGCGACGGTGTTCATCACGCAGCAACCCAATGGGGAAGTGTCTGCTGATACGGTTGGCGTGGCCTCCCCCGAGGTGGAGCTGAAGATTTCGGACAGTGGTGAAGTTTTCTATCGTTCGCCCGGTGTGTTCGTCGAATATTTTAACAACCCCAAAAGCACAGCAGAAACCAAGGACGCCGACGGTTGGGTGGCGACAGGGGATGCGGGTTTCATCGAGGAAACATCTGGCCATTTGCGTATCATTGACCGGGTCAAGGACGTGGGCAAGATGGCCGATGGCGCGATGTTTGCGCCCAAGTACGTTGAGAACAAGCTAAAGTTTTATCCCGATATCCTAGAGGCGGTTGTTTTTGGCGCTGGGCGCGACAAGTGCTGTGCATTCATCAATATTGACCTGACCGCTGTTGGGAACTGGGCAGAGCGCAACAACATCGCCTATTCGTCCTATCAAGAATTGTCTCAGCATCCGCGCGTTTTGGACATTGTGTCAGGTCACGTCGCACAGGTGAATGAGACCATTGCCCAAGATCCGATGCTGGCCAATTGTCAGGTGCATCGCTTTCTAGTGTTGCACAAGGAATTGGACGCGGATGACGGTGAAATGACGCGGACGCGTAAGGTGCGGCGCGGTGTGGTGGCCGAAAAGTTCGAGGACCTTGTGGGCGCCCTTTATGATGGATCAAGCGAGATCTTTACCGAGACCGAGGTAACATATGAGGACGGCCGCAAGGGCAAGATCGCCGCGACCTTGGATATTCGCGATGCGGTGGTTGTTGATGCTCAGCGGATGGCGGCGGAATGATGGGACGACGCTCACCTGCGGCCTCGCCCCGCCCACCATCCCGTAAATTGAGTATTTTTGGCAAGATGATGATGAGGGTTTCGCGTGAAAGATAACGGCGAGAGCTTTGTGACTGAGGACGGTCGCACGATTGGCGAGGTTATGCTGGACTTGCGCGATATCACGCTGCGCTTTGGCGGGGTTGAGGCGATTAAGTCGATCAGCTTTGATATCCGCGAAGGCGAAATTCGTGCAATCATTGGGCCCAATGGGGCTGGCAAATCGTCAATGTTGAACGTGATTTCCGGCTTTTATATTCCACAGGACGGCGAGGTTTGGTTTCACGGCAAAAAGCGTGCGCCGCTTAAGCCTTATCAAGTGGCCCGCCAAGGCATTGCGCGCACGTTCCAAAACATTGCGCTGTTTGAAGGTATGACCGTGCTGGATAACATCATGACGGGGCGTCTGAATTATACCAAGTCCGGCCTATTGGCGCAGGCGATCTGGAAGGGCAAAGCCGAGCGCGAAGAGACCGAAAACCGCGAGAAGGTGGAACGTGTTATTGATTTCCTTGAAATTCAAGCGATCCGCAAAACCCCGGTGGGGCGTTTGCCCTATGGGTTGAAAAAGCGGGTGGAGCTGGCCCGTGCGTTGGCCGCTGAGCCAAAGCTTCTTTTGCTGGATGAGCCGATGGCGGGCATGAACGTCGAGGAAAAGGAAGACATGTCCCGGTTTATTCTGGATGTGAACGATGAATTTGGCACCACGATTGCCCTGATCGAACATGACATGGGGGTTGTGATGGATTTGTCCGACCGCGTTGTCGTGATGGATTATGGCAAAAAGATCGGCGATGGCACCCCGGATGAGGTGCGCAATAACCAAGCCGTCATCGACGCCTATCTAGGGGTTGCACATGAAGACTGATTTCAATTTTTTCCACGGGTGGAACGCAGATGTCTGCTGATTTTCTTTATGGCATTGAGGTTGTCCTGAATGGGCTGATGGCGGGTGTGATGTACGCGCTGGTCGCCCTTGGGTTTGTGTTGATTTTCAAAGCGTCCGGCATTTTCAACTTTGCCCAAGGAGTGATGGCGCTGTTTGCGGCGCTGACCCTTGTTGGCATTATGGAAGGGCAGGTGCCCTTTGCCCATATCATCAACGCAACCTTCGGCACGGAGCTGCACCATTTCGGCTGGGAGGTGCCCGCGATCCTTGCCATTACATGCACTGTCGGGGTGATGATTTTATTTGCATGGGCCGTGCAGCGGTTTTTGTTTCGCCATTTGGTGGGCCAAGAGCCGATTATTTTGTTCATGGCCACCATCGGGCTGGCCTATTTCCTGGAAGGCATGGGCGATCTGATGTGGGGGTCTGACATCAAGACGCTTGCGCTGGGCCTGCCGCAGGGGGGATCGCGCTGGATTGAGGATGCAACTGCGGGTCTTGGGGGTGATGATTTTTACGGCTTTTTCATCGACAAGCTCGATATGGTTGCGACCGTCGTTGCGATTGTTCTGGTCGCCGGGCTGATCGCCTTTAGCCAATATACCAAACACGGGCGCGCGATGCGGGCGGTGGCGGATGATCACCAAGCGGCGTTGAGCGTGGGGATTTCACTGAACTTTATCTGGATCCTTGTGTGGTCACTGGCCGGGTTTGTTGCCCTTGTGGCGGGCATCATGTGGGGCGCAAAATCGGGCGTTCAGTTTTCGCTGTCACTGATCGCGCTGAAGGCGCTGCCGGTTTTGATGTTGGGGGGGTTTACATCCATCCCCGGTGCCATCGTCGGCGGGTTGATCATCGGTGTGGGTGAGAAGCTGTTTGAGTACCTTGTTGGGCCGATGGTGGGCGGGGCAACGGAAAATTGGTTCGCCTATGTGTTGGCATTGCTGTTTTTGGTGTTCCGACCACAGGGCCTGTTTGGGGAGAAGATCATTGAACGTGTATGATGTGATCCGGGCGATGCCCCAAGACGTGCCGGTGGGAGCCTTGGGCGGGAGTTTATTTGGCCAGATGAAGTTGGCCCAGCACGGACGAGGGGCGAGATAATGCTGTATCGCGAAGCCGGGGATTATAAGACCTCTTACACGGCGGATAGCCAGACCTTTCCTATCGCATTTGATCGCTATCGCTATTGGGTGGTGTTGGCAGTGTCGTTTTTGGTGATCCCGTTCTTTATCACCGATTATCTGGTGAACGCCCTGTTCATGCCGTTCTTGATCTATGCGATTGCGGCGATTGGGTTGAATATTTTGACCGGCTATGCGGGGCAGGTCAGCCTTGGGACTGGTGGGTTTATGGCTGTGGGGGCCTATGCCTGTTATAAGCTGATGACGGCGTTTCCGGATGTGAACATATTGATCCACGTGGTTTTGGCCGGAGGGATCACGGCCCTTGTTGGCACGGCGTTTGGTTTGCCCAGTTTGCGCATCAAGGGATTTTATTTGGCGGTGGCCACATTGGCGGCGCAGTTTTTTCTGGTGTGGCTGTTCAACAAGGTGGCGTGGTTTTACAACTATTCCGCGTCAGGCCAGATCAGCGCGCCGGAACGTATGGTGTTTGGTGTTGCGGTGACGGGTCCCAATACACCTGCATGGGCCAGCTATTTGGTTTGTTTGGTCTTTGTCACGATCAGCGCGTTGATCGCGCGTAATTTGACCCGCGGTGCGCTGGGGCGCCAGTGGATGGCCACTCGCGACATGGATATTGCCGCTGAGATTATTGGGGTGAACCCGCTGAAGGCCAAGCTGACGGCCTTTGCTGTGTCGTCGTTTTTTGTTGGCATCTCGGGCGCGCTGTTTTTCGCAGTCTATCTGGGGGCCGTTGAGGTTGGCGAAGTCTTTGGCATCAATAAATCATTCCTTGTTCTATTCATGATCATTATCGGCGGGTTGGGATCCATCTTTGGCGCCTTTGCGGGGGCTGCGTTCCTTGTGACGTTGCCTGTGTTCCTGAAGCTGATCGGCGTGGATTTATTTGGATGGCCGACGGATTTGGTGGCCCACCTGCAGCTTGTGATCGTGGGCTTTTTGATCATGTTCTTTTTGGTGAAGGAGCCGCATGGCCTCGCCCAGCTATGGCGCTTGGCCAAGGAAAAGCTGCGCCTGTGGCCCTTTCCGCATTAACAAGACCACCCCGGATGAACCGGGATTAAAACACCATCGACAACCTTGGGAGGATAAATCGATGACATTGAAGACCCTAACCACGCTGGCGTTGAGCGGCGTATTGGTCGCTGGTACGGCTGCTGCTGATCTGGTGATCCCTGATCTAAGCTATCGAACTGGCCCTTATGCTGCGGGCGGTACGCCGTTTTCAGATGGCTATCAGGATTATTTCAATCTGTTGAACGCGCGCGACGGCGGTATCGGAGGAGAGACCGTGCGCATCGTGGAATGTGAGACAGGATATAACACCGAAAAAGGTGTTGAATGCTATGAGGCCACGAAATCAGAAGGCGCGTTGATTTATCAACCGCTGTCCACGGGCATCACCTATCAGTTGATCCCAAAGACGACGGCGGATGAAATTCCGATCCACACCATGGGCTATGGTCGCACATCTGCGGCAAACGGCGAAGTCTTTCCATGGGTGTTTAACTATCCTGCGAATTACTGGGATGCGGCCAGCGTGATGGTGAACTACCTGCTGGAGGAAAATGGCGGGTCACTGGACGGCAAGACGATTGCGCTGGTTTACCACAACTCTGCCTACGGTAAGGAGCCTATTCGCACGCTTGAGGCCTTGTCCGCAGAGCATGGGTTTGAGTTCACACAGATCGCCGTTGACCACCCCGGTCAGGAACAGAAATCACAGTGGTTGCAAATCCGCCGTGAGCGTCCTGATTTTGTCCTGATGTGGGGCTGGGGTGTGATGAACCAAGTGGCGGTTCAAGAAGCATCCAACATCAATTTCCCGATGGAGAATTTCATCGGCAACTGGTGGGCTGGTGCGGAACATGACGTGACACCTGCGGGTGCTGGTGCCAATGGCTACAAGTCGCTGAACATGAATCGAATTGATGCTGATTTGCCTGTGTTTGCAGACATCACATCCATGGTCCATGACGCGGGCAACGCGGCGGGTGACGGATCCAACATTGGGTCGGTTCTTTACACGCGGGGCATGTATGCTGCGATGTTGGCGGCTGAGGCGATTGCCAAAGCGCAAGAGATCCACGGCGTGGCCGATGTGACACCAGCGATGGTGCGCGATGGCATGGAAGCGCTGGAAATCACCAACGCACGGATGGAAGAGCTTGGCATGGCGCAGATTGGGCCAGAATTCTCTGTCTCTTGTGAAAACCACGGTGGTTCTGGGCTTGGCATTGTGCAGCAATGGGATGCCTCTGCAGGTAACTGGGTTGCGCTGACCGATTATATCGCACCGCAAGATGCGGTGATTGATGGATTGATCGCGGAAGATTCCGGTGCCTTTGCGGCCGAGAATAACATCACACCGGGCTGCCTCTGAGCCCTTACGAACGCGGGCGGCTTTCTGGCCGCTCGCATCCCAACCCTGAGATCGGAACGCTGTCATGCTGGACACCACAGAGCCAAAGGTTGAGACCCTTTTAGAGGTCAACAATATCGAGGTGATCTATAACCACGTCATCCTTGTGTTAAAGGGTGTGAGTCTGACCGTTGCAAAAGGCGGCATCACGGCCCTTTTGGGAGGGAATGGTGCTGGCAAGACCACGACGCTGAAAGCGGTTTCCAATTTGTTGCACTCCGAACGTGGTGAAGTGACCAAAGGGTCGATTGAGTACCGTGGAAAACCCGTGCAGGACATGAGCCCTGAAGCGCTTGTCAAAATGGGTGTCGTGCAGGTGATGGAAGGGCGTCATTGTTTTGAACATCTGACCGTCGAAGAAAATTTGCTGACCGGTGCCTATACCCGAGGCGATGGGGCGGGCGCGATCAGTGCCGACCTTGAAAAGGTTTACCATTATTTCCCGCGTTTGAAGGAACGCCGCAAAAGTCAGGCGGGCTATACCTCTGGTGGTGAGCAACAGATGTGCGCGATTGGCCGCGCGTTGATGTCCAACCCTGAGACCATTTTGCTGGATGAGCCGTCCATGGGACTGGCGCCGCAACTGGTCGAACAGATTTTTCAGATTGTGAAATCGGTGAATGAAAACGAAGGGGTGTCGTTTTTGTTGGCGGAACAGAACACGAATGTCGCCCTGCGGTTTGCCCATACGGGATTCATTTTGGAATCCGGGCGCGTGGTGATGGAGGGCAGTGCCAAAGAGCTGCGCGAAAACCCCGATGTGCGCGAGTTCTACCTTGGCCTGTCGGATGAGGGGCGCAAATCGTATCGTGATGTCCGGTCGTACCGACGTCGCAAGAGGTGGTTGTCATGAGTTCGTTGGACGATGCATTGGATGCAAAGAAACTGGCGCGGTTGAATGCGTTGCTGGGGCCTGATCAGCAGTTGAGCAGTCTCGACGCGCTCACCAGTCTGCCTGTGACCCGCAAGGATGAGCTGCTTAAAGAGCAGAGCGAAAACCCACCCTTTGGCGGCCATCGCCCCAAGCACCTGAGCCATATTTTCCAATCCCCAGGGCCGATCTATGAGCCGGGGTTGGCAAGCGAGGATTTTTGGCGCTTTGGCCGGTTTATGCGCGAAGTGGGGCTGGCGGACACGGATGTCGTGTTGAACACGTTTTCCTATCATTTCACCCCCGCAGGCGCGATGTTTGAAAGTGGCGCGCGTGCCGTCGGTGCCGTCGTTGTGCCAACGGGGCCGGGCAATACGCGCCAACAGGCGGAGGTCGCAGCAGCGACGGGGGTGACGGCCTATGCCGGGACGCCCGATTTTCTACAGATAATTTTGGAGCGGGCTGTCGACGGTGGCTTTGACCTGAGTTCTATCAAGACGGCGCTGGTCAGTGCCGGGCCGTTGTTTCCGGCATTGCGCGACGCCTATGCAGAGCGTGGGATTATGTGTCGTCAATGCTATGGCACCGCGGATGTGGGCATGATTGCCTATGAAACCGCGACCTGCACCAATGGCATGGTGGTGGACAAGGATGTGATCGTTGAAATCGTCTCGCCCGGGACGGGGGAGCCTGTTGCGCATGGTGAGATTGGCGAAGTTGTCGTGACGGTTTTGAACCCGGATCACCCGATTATCCGCTTTTCTGTTGGCGACCTTAGCGCCTTTGCCACCGATACCGACCCATCGGGCGAAACCCGCGCGCGCATTGTGGGCTGGCGGGGTCGGGCGGATCAGGCCACCAAGGTGAAAGGGATGTTCATCCGACCAGAGCAGGTGTCAAAACTTGTCGCAGATTGTGCTGATATCACCCGTGCCCGAGTTGAAGTGTCCCATGATGGGACATCCGACAAGATCGAGGTGAAGTTGGAATGCACTGCCGGGAACGCCAAAGCGTTTGAGCCGATGATCCAAGATGCGTTTAAGCTGCGCAGTCAGGTGACATTGGTTGAGGTTGGATCACTGCCCCGCGACGGTGTTTTGGTGTCTGATCTGCGCGATGCGCCGACCTGAGCGTTAACCGTCCAATTTCGCTGCCCAACGTGGCGGGGTCTTGGTGAGAAAGGCGTCCAGACCATGGGAGGCTTCTTCGCCTTCCCAGATGTTCACGAGCCGTTCGATGGTTTTGTCGATCTCATCCCGGTCGATGGTCGGGCCAAGGCTGCGCGCTAAGGCTTTGGCGGCACCCACGGCGTTGGGCGCGACGTTTAGATAGGGCGCAACCTCAGCCTCGATAGCGGCGTCAAGGTCGGCGTGGGCGACGTGGCGCGCGATGATGCCAAAGGTTTGCGCCTCTGCCGCGTCGAACACCCGGCTTGACATGAACACGCGGCGTGCGAAGCCTTCGCCCATGCGGGCAATCACATAGGGTCCGATGGTTGCGGGGATCAGCCCAAGGCGCGTTTCGGTGAGGCCGAATTTGGCATCTGTGTCCGCAATCGCCACATCGCATACGCAGGCAATGCCAACGCCACCGCCAAGGGCCGCGCCATGGATGCGCCCGATCAGCGGAGTGGGCATCGTGTTGAGCGCTTGAAGCATATCCGCAATGCGTCCGGCCTCTGCCATCCGATCAGCGCGGTCCGCTTTGATTTGCTGTTTCATCCAGTCCAGATCACCGCCGGCGCAAAAGACCTTGCCGTGCCCGGTCAGAATAATCGCCCGCGTTGCCGCATCCGCGCCAAGCGTTTGGGCCATATGCGTGAGCTCATCCATCATCTGTGCGGACAGGGCGTTGCGTTTGTCGGGGCGGTTCATTGCCACGGTGGCAACGCCGCGCGCGTCTGTGGTTACGTCCAAAGTTTCATATGTCATGATGGCGTCCTGAGTGTTGCGGCGAAGTGCGCGGCCTGGGCGAGTTTGTCTTGATCAATACCGGTATCAAAGCCTTGCGCGGTCAGATGTGCGACGACGGTTTCGGTGGCGACGTTTCCCGCAGCCCCCGGCGCATAGGGGCACCCGCCAAGACCTGAAACGGAACTGTCAAAGCAGCGCAAGCCCAAGGACAGGCTAACGTCGATGTTGTGGATCGCATGGCCCGCGGTGTCGTGAAAATGCCCGGCGAGGTCTTGCGCGGGAATGACTTGCAAAACCGCGTTGAGCATTGCGGCGACACCCGTGGGCGTGGCCCGGCCAATCGTGTCGCCAAGGCTGATTTGATAGCAGCCCATTTCGCGCAAGGCCTGCGCGACGGTCGCGACCTGTGTGGGCGGTGTCGCGCCATCATAGGGGCATTCGATCACGCAAGAGACATAACCGCGCACGTTCACACCCGCTGCAATCGCGGCCTCCACCACAGGGGCAAAGCGATCTAGGCTTTCGGCGATGGAACAATTGATGTTGTGTTGGCTGAACCCCTCAGACGCAGAGGCGAAAATCGCCACTTCATCGGCCTTGGCGTCCAGCGCGGCTGTGAGCCCTTTGAGGTTAGGGGTAAGCGCGCTGTAGGTTACGTTTTGCTGCCGGGTGATGCCGGACATGACCGCTGCCGCGTCGGCCATTTGCGGGACCCATTTGGGGCTGACAAAACTGGTGGTTTCGATTTTCGTCAAGCCGCAGTCTGACAGTAAATCCACAAGATGGATTTTGTCCGCCGTTGGGATCTGCGCCTTTTCGTTTTGCAAGCCGTCGCGGGGGCCGACTTCGAATATGGTCACAGCGTCAGTCATCAGATGAGTCCAACGCAGTGAGTTGCAGCAAGGGTGCGCCGTCACTGACTTGATCGCCCTCTGCGCACAAAAGGTCCCCGACCGTTCCGTCGCGGGGGGCGGTCAATCGGTGTTCCATCTTCATTGCCTC
>CAKZVL010000028.1 GCA_937922155.1 uncultured Paracoccaceae bacterium
CCTTGTGACGGGTGCAAACGCCGACGTCTCTGAACTTGAGGCGTTGCGCGACGGTGACATGCGTAAATTGCAATTCCACGCAGATCCGATCGCGGGGAGCGACAAACCCTTCCTGAGCGAAAGCGGCGAAGAAATGACCCTCGCCGCCTATGAGGGCAAACACATCGTCTTGAACTTTTGGGCAACGTGGTGCGCACCTTGTCGCCATGAAATGCCGATGCTGTCGGCCCTTGCAGATCGCTATGACCCGCAAGACGTTGAGATTGTGACGATTGCGACGGGGCGCAACACACGCCCGGCGATGGAACGGTTTTTCGGGGAAATCGGTGTCGATAACCTGCCGCTGCACACAGACGCGCGGCAAGGACTGGCGCGATCCCTTGGTGTGCTTGGCCTACCTGTGACGCTGATTTTGGACCCTGAGGGGAACGAAATCGCGCGGCTTCAAGGCGAGGCGGACTGGAATTCTGACAGCGCGGTTGCGATTTTGGATGCGCTGATCGCACAGTAGGATTAGGTGAGCGCCCAAAGCCGGACCAACGACGGCACGCGGGTTGGCGAACTGGTGGTTCCGCAGCAGAGCTTTATGTTGGCCAAGCACATCTTCCATATGAACGGCAGGACTAGATAACAAGTCGCCGACCCGGCGGGGCGGGCCGTCGATGGTCCGGCGCCTGCGGCTTGCTTGCGGACCTTAAGGAGCGCTGAAGGATGACGTTAACATCAGGCCCGCCCTCCGCTGGACGACAGCATCATCGGATCAATCCCAAGAACCTTTAGGGCCGCAGACCATTTGTGTTCGTTCGCGCGCCCGAAAATGATGTCGGCCCTGGCATCGCAGGTCAGCCAACCGTTTTGGGCCAGCTCACTTTCCAACTGACCGGGCCCCCAACCGGAATACCCCAGCGCCAGCATCGAACTTTTCGGCCCCTGTCCACGGGCGATATCTTGCAAAACGTCTAGCGTGGCGGTCATAAAGATGTCGTCTTCCACCTCCATCGTGCCGGCTTCACTGCGATAGTCTTGGCTGTGCAGCACGAACCCGCGCGCGTTTTCAACCGGGCCACCAAAATGAACCCGAATATCGCGCACGTCGCTTTCCTTGGGGATGTCGAGCTGTTCCAGCAGATTGGAAAACCTAATCTCTGGCTGCGGTTTATTGATGATAATCCCCATCGCCCCTTCATCGGAATGAGCGCAAATATAGATGACCGTGCCCGAAAAGCGCGGATCACCCATATCGGGCATCGCGATCAGAAATTTGCCACATAGATTGGAGCCAACTTGAACCATTTCACAATAGTGGGGTGCTCACGAATTAAGTTCAAGTCGATCACAGCTGTGAGAACTCTTCGTAACGTGCTTTTCATTCGCCACAACCATGCGTAAATAGAACGCCATGACCCGCGTTACGTTATCAGCCTTGGCCCTTTGTGCCGCTTTGCCCGCTTCTGCGGATATGAGCCATGTTGCGCAATTATCTGTGATTCCCGGATGGCAGACGGCCGATGGAACCCACATGGCTGGTTTGAACATCACGCTTGCGCCGGGTTGGAAAACCTATTGGCGCGCGCCCGGCGACGGTGGCATCCCCCCGATGATTGATTTTCGCGGATCGCAGAATATCAACGCGACGCAATTTCACTGGCCCGTGCCAGAGGTATTTTACCAGAACAACATGCGTTCCATTGGATATTCGGGTGGCATCGTCTTGCCGCTGGAATTGGACCCAGTGGGCGATGGCCCAATACAATTGACCGGATCAATCCAGATCGGTGTGTGCCAAGAGGTTTGCATTCCCGTAACGTTTGAATTCGACACCCTTTTGCCGCGCGCATCTGCGGCACGCGATCCTGATCTTTTGGCCGCGGTGTTGGATCGTCCTCAAACCGCCACGGAAGCAGGCGTTCAAAACGCGACCTGTGTCGTGACCCCCAATGACAATGGGCTTGAGCTTACCGCGACAGTGACAGGGTCCTACATCGACAGCATCGACGCGATGGTCGTCGAAACGGGCGATACATCGGTCTGGGTGTCAGAACCAACGACGCAGCGCCAAGGCGATCAGATCAGCGGCACAGTTGATATGATCAGCAACACGGGCGCGCCAATCCTTTTGGACCGTTCCGCTGTTCGGATCACGTTGCTTGGAACGCAGATGGCAGTCGATATCCAAGGCTGCGCCGCAGATTAAGCGACCCGCTTGCGCGCAAAGATCAGCGCGGAAACGATGTAAATTACGAGCAGCACCGCAGCCATGCCTGCCGCAAACCGCCCAAAGGCCGCACCAACACCCCCCTCACCGGCAAGGATCACAGGCGCGAGGGTAAAGCCGAACAGGGCAACGCCAGCGATCGCTGCGATGGCGACGGGCAAAAACGTAGCCCGGTTGCGCGATCGCAGGGCGCGACGCGCTGCCTGCACATTGCGACCAAAATCATCCTGCATCGCGATCAGCGACGGCACCACCAGCAAAACAATCACCATCCCAAAGCCAAGACCATAAACCAGCGTGACAATCGTCGGCTTTAGGAACTCAGCCTGATTGGACCCTTCGTACAAAAGCGGTGCAAGGCCAAAAACGGTGGTTAATGTGGTCAAAAGAACCGGCCTGAGACGATCTGTGGTGCCATCAATAATCGCAGGGATCAGCCCCCGATCTTTGGCATATTCATCCACCGTCGTCACCAGCACAATGGAGTCGTTGATCACGATGCCAACCATGCCGATCAAGCCCACGATGGTGAACAGGCTCATCGGGATGTCCCAAAGATTGTGGCCATAGATGGTGCCGACAAACCCGAACGGGATGACGGCCATCACCACAAATGGACGCGTCCAGCTGCCAAAAATCCAAGCCAATGACAAAAAGATACCGCCAAGGACGATGACCAGGCTCTTGCGGGCATCTGCCAGAAACGCAGCCTCTTGTTCGCTTAACCCAGATAGATAGGTTTCCACGCCAAAGTTTTGTTGAATGTTGACAAGAATCGTATCGTTGATCTGATCACGAATTTGATTGGCCCGATCCGCGTCTTCGTCGTCCAGATCACCAGTTACAGTGACCAGCAAAATGCCGTTTTCCCGCTGCACGGTGGAAAAGCCGGTTCGGCTTTGGACCGTTACCACATCGGCCAAAGGCACATATTCACCAGAGGCGGTTCGGATCAAAGTGCGTTCAAGAAAATCTGCGGTCAGTTCTGTGTCTGGCAGTTCCACCCGTATCGTGGCAGATCGGGACCCTACGGGATAGCTTGCCGCTTCGATACCGCCAAGCCGATCCCGCAATGTCCGGCCAAGCTCATCAATACCAAGCCCGAGGGACAGACCCTGCGGTGTCAGTTCCAATAACAGCTCTTCCTTGTCGTAGGCGAGGCTGTCTTCCAGACCCGTGATTTCGCCAAACTGCGACAGCTCGCCTTTGAGGGCCTCTGCGGCGTCTTTCAGGGTTTCGGTATCGGCGCCAAACAAATCAATCGACAAGCCATCGCCACCGGGACCGCGACCCCAACTGCGGAAACTGACGGTTTCGGCTTGTGGGTGATTGACCACGGATTCTTGTAATTCTCCTACGAATTGAAAGCTGCTGTAGGGCCGCAAATCCGCATCAATCAAACTGATCGAGATGCTGCCCAGCTGGTCAGGATCCTTTTGCTCAGAGCCGGCAATCGCGCGGCCCGCGTTGCCACCGATCTGCGCGATGACATAGTCGATTGGATTGGTGCCATAGCGTTCTTCGTATTGTTTGCCCAGTTCTTCGGTTGCGCGTTGCATTTCGCGCATCATCTCGATTGTGTCGTCGCGATCTGCCGTGGGCAACATCGCAAAATTACCTGTCACCTGCCCCTGTTCGGGCGCGTTAAAAAAGCGCCATTGCACATCACCTTTGATGAACAGCGCAGCTTGGCTAGCAAGGATCAAGACAACGCCAGCAAAGACAGGGTAGCGCGCCCAGATCACGCCAGCCATGAGCGGGCGAAAGATGGCTTCTTTGAACTTGTCAAAACCTCTGTTCACCTGACGCGACGGCCAGTCATACCAATGTTCCTTACCCGAATGGGCCATGGATTTTGAGAGGTGGTGCGGCAGAATTAAGAAACATTCGACCAATGATGCAGCAAGCACGACGATCACTGTAAATGGGATATCTGCGATCAAACTGCCAAATCGCCCACCGATAAGAGTGAGGCCGATAAAGGCAATCACGGTCGTGAGGGTTGCAGAAAACACCGGGCTGAACATCCGCTGTGCCGCGCGTTCTGCCGCCACTTTCGGGTCTTCGCCCAAGGTCCGATGGCGAAAGTCGGCATGTTCGCCCACGACGATTGCATCATCCACCACGATGCCCAGCGTGATGATCAGCGCAAAGAGCGAGATCATGTTAATGGTAATGCCAAACACATACATCAGCGCAAGCGCGGCTAGCATCGCCGCCGGAATACCCGCCGCAACCCAAAAGGCCGTGCGCGCATTCAGGAACAGGAACAGCAAAGCGACAACCAACAATAAACCGACGGCCCCATTGTCCAGCAGGATATCAAGGCGGGCGGAAATCACTTCCGCCAAGGTATTCACAAGGTCAATAGATGTGCCTGCGGGCAAGGTTGCTTGCATTTCTGCGGCCACCTCTTCGACCGCCTTTTGCAGTCCAATCGCGTCACCGGTCGCAGATCGATTGACGGTCACCTGCACGGCCGGGTTTTCCCCCACGAAATAGGCCCGCTCCCGATCTGTTCCTTCGACGAACACCTGCGCAACATCGCCAATCAACAGCTTGGACCCATCTGGGTTGGAACGCAGGACAATCGCTTCGATGTCCTCAGCGGATCGTTTGACAATACCGGTGCGCACCCGCGTTGACCCACTGACGTCACCGGCGGGATCGGCCGCTGCCTCTGCCGCGATCCGTGCGGCAATGTCGGAAAGCCCGATGTCGTGCTGGATCAACGACAGCGACGGCACTTGCACGATCGTGGAGGGGGCCGCGACACCCCTAATCACCGATTGTGTCACGCCTTGTGCAAACAAGCGGGTCACAAATTCATCGCCAAAACGTCCAAGCTGATCCACGCTTACCGGGCCAGAGATCACAACATCCGTAACACGATCCGACCATCGCCCAGATCGAATTTCTGGGTCGTCTGCGTCTGAGGGCAAATTTGTAACGCTATCCAAGGCAAGTTGCACATCTTCGCGTGCCTTTTCGATATCCGTGCCCGGTTCAAATTCTAGGGTGATGCCTGCGCGCCCTTCGAATGACGTGGCCGACGTGGCACTCACGCCGGCAACGCCGATCAGCGCTGGTTCCAACAGTTGCACGATGCCTTCGTCCACATCCTCGGCACCTGCGCCTTCCCACACGACGGTTAGGTCAATGTCATCGACCACCACGTCAGGAAAGAACTGCGCGCGCATGTTGGGGAAAGCCAGCGTCCCCGCCGCGAGCATCAAAAGCAGCAAGAGGTTTGCGATGGTTTTGTGGCGCACAAAATAGGAAAAGAGACCGCTGGTCATCATGTTCAGGTCCCCATCCGGCTTTCGAGGCGATCAATAACCTCTGCCGGCACTTCATCCTGTTCAAGCTGCGTGAGGAGACGCGCCTTAACAGGGTCTGGCATCCGGCTGCTCTCAACAAAGGTGACAAGCTTTGCGCGACGCTCTGCATCTAAGGCCACGACTTTTGGCGGTTCGGGGGCGGCACCGGGGATGATGGGTTTGATCGAAATACCCTCGCCCAAGAGCGGTGATCGTTCTGCGACAATTTGCTGACCCGCAAGGCCGCGCACTTGGATGATCACGTCATCACCCTGACGTCGCAAGATTTGTGTTTCAACGCTGCGCAAGCGGTCTTCTTCGCCAACGACCAGTACAGTGGCATCCGCCGCAACGGCAGTGGAGGGCACCAAAGCGACCCGATCAAGCGCGGGTTCATTAATGCTGACGGTGACAAAATCACCAGGGCGAAATCCGGGGGCGGGATCAAGGGCTGCAAACAAAAGACGCCCTGTCTGTCCTTCGCCCACCGCGGCACTTTCGCGCGTGATCTTGCCTGTGGCGGTCAGTTCCATGCCTGATGCCTCAATCGACACAGTCACCGGTGCGGAGATCAGCGACCCGTTGTCATCCAGCAGGCGGGTATATTGTGATGTGGAGACGCGAAACGAAACTTCTAGCTGTGTGGCATCTAGCAAGGTTGCGATGGTTTCGTTGGCTGACAGGCGATCCCCCGGCGCGGCTGTGACGTTTGATAGGGTTCCGTCAAAAACAGCATAAACGGCTGTATCCGCCAATGCCCGTTCTGCATCGGCGAGGTTGATCTGCATCCGAGCGACCGCTGTGCGGGCTTGGTCGACGCGGGCCTCTGCTGTGGCCACGGCTTGTCTGCGGGATAAAACCGCTGCATCGGCAGACGACGCGGACAGTTCTGCATTTTCAACCGCCGTTGCAGTGCTGACCCCGCGCCGTTCCAGATCGGTGGCGCGATTCAACGCTTGGGCGCGCAAATCTGCTTGTTCGACAGCGGCGGCAAGCTCATCCTGGGCAAGGACCACGGATCGTTGCGCATCGCGCAGCTCACCCTCTGCATCCAGCAGATCAGCGGCGGCGCGGTCACGTGCGGATTGCGCGACAGCTTTATCCAGTTGCAGCAGCAAATCACCTTCTAAGACGTTGCCCCCTTCAACAAGCGCGTCTGAGGCAGACAAGACTGTTCCGCCCACAGGTGCGCGCAGATCAATGCTGCGGCGGCTTTGCAATTCACCAAAGGTCGTCAAAACGGGTGTGAGGGTTTGTGGTTCAACAACCACGACGTTCGCGGCAAAAACCCTTTCGCGTTGAGGAAAGGACCGCGGTTCTTGGTTGAGTTGTGCTTGAACGGCACCACGAATGGTATTGCCGGCCCAAGCGAATAGAGCAAGCGTCAGAGACAGAAGGAAAATACCAACCAAGGATCGACGCAAAAACCTCATGTGACTCTCCCAATACGGTCGTAATTTTTAGTCTGATTACCTATTTACGCTTTTAGCGACGCGTTAGATCACTTCCTGCGCTTATCTTCGTCCAATCTGGGTAAAATCTCGACAAAGTTACAAGGCATATGGCGGAAATCGAGCTGTTTCACCAAGATTTCATCCCAAGCATCTTTGCAGGCACCCGGCGAGCCGGGCAGCGCAAATAGATAGGTTCCGTTCGCCACGCCACCGGTTGCCCGGCTTTGCACGGCACTGGTCCCAATCTTGGCCATCGAAACATGGGTAAAGACGGTGCCAAAGGCGTCGATCTCTTTTTCATAGACGTCGCGATGCGCCTCAACCGTGACATCACGCCCGGTCAAGCCCGTTCCACCAGTGCTGATCACAACATCAATGTCAGGATCGGCGCACCATCGGCGCAATTGATCGGCAATCTCAGCCCGTTCATCGGGCAGGATCGTGCGGTCGGCAAGCGTGTGACCGGCGTCTTGCAAACGGGCAACCAGCGTATCGCCAGAACGATCCTGATCCAATCCGCGACTGTCGCTGACGGTGAGGACGGCAATCCGCACTGCGATGAATTCTCTGTCTTTGTTCGTTCCGCTCATCCGCGTAATTTCCCTTTGAGGGTCAAAAGATCTGCCCACGCTTCGCGCTTTGCCTCTGGCCTGCGCAACAAATAGGCCGGATGCAGCATCGGCAAGGCGGGGCGGCCCAAAACCTCGGCCCATTGGCCGCGCATCCTTGTGATGCCAGTGCGCCCTAACAAGGCCTGACAAGGCGTATTGCCCATCAAGACAATCACATCCGGATTGGCGAGCGTGATATGACGTTCCACAAAGGGCAGCATCATATCAATCTCTGCCTGTTCAGGAGTGCGGTTTGATGGCGGACGCCATGGCAGGATGTTGGCCAGATAGATCGCTTGATGGCCTTGCATGCCACGCCCCATGTCGATGGCGGCAAACATTTTGTCGAGCAATTGTCCCGCTTGTCCGACGAATGGTTTCCCGGCGAGGTCCTCATTGCGACCCGGCGCTTCGCCGATGATCATGACGCGGGCACCGGGCGTTCCATCGCAAAATACAAAATTGCGCGCGCCACGTTTCAGCTCACAATGCTCATAGGCAGATTGGGCGCGCGCCAAATCATCCAGGCTTGCCGCACCCTCAGCTGCTGCTTTGGCCTCGGTCACCGTATCGACGGTTGGTGTGACGATGGGCAGTGGCACAGGTTCGCGTTCGCCCTTTTTCGCAGCCGGCGCGGGTTTGGCTTGGGCAGGCTCCAACGCATAGCGATCAATCGGCGTTTCGCTGATCGCCTCTGTGACGCCCATCTCGACCTGCCATTCAAGGGCGTGCCGATCAGACCAATATGTGTCCGATGATTCCATATCGCTAAACTAGGGCGTTGCGGCGGATTGAACCAGCCTCAGTGGCATCCTATAAGGCCCTAACCAAAAGGGGACGTAATGAGCTTTCGCGCAAAACACTTGCTGGGCATCGAACACCTTGCCCCGGATGAGATTTCAACCCTTCTCGATCTTGCCGACCAATATGCCAACAAACCAACCGACGTGCGCCACCGCAGCGTTCTGGCGGGTATGACGCAGATCAACATGTTCTTTGAAAATTCGACCCGCACCCAAGCCAGTTTCGAACTGGCGGGCAAGCGTCTGGGTGCGGATGTGATGAACATGGCGATGCAGGCGTCTTCGATCAAAAAGGGTGAAACCCTGATCGACACAGCATTGACGTTGAACGCGATGCATCCAGATCTGTTGATCATGCGCCATCCGCATTCTGGTGCCGTTGATTTGCTGGCGCAAAAGGTCAACGCAGCGGTTTTGAACGCAGGCGACGGGTTGCATGAACACCCCACGCAAGCCTTGCTGGATGCGTTGACTATTCGCCGTGCCAAAGGACGGCTACACCGTCTGAGCGTAGCCATTTGTGGTGATGTGGCGCATTCGCGCGTGGCCCGGTCTAACATTATCCTGCTGGGAAAGATGGAAAACCGCGTCCGACTGATCGCGCCGCCCACGCTGATGCCTGCCGGGATTAACGAATTTGGCTGTGAAGTGTTCGACAACATGGAAGAAGGATTGCAAGACGTCGACGTCGTTATGATGCTTCGATTGCAAAAGGAACGGATGGACGGCGGTTTCATCCCGTCAGAGCGGGAGTATTTCCACCGCTATGGGCTGGATGCCGCCAAACTGGCCTTTGCAAAACCTGACGCCATCGTCATGCATCCCGGTCCGATGAACCGAGGCGTCGAAATCGACGGCACCATTGCCGATGACATCAACAGGTCTGTCATCCAAACTCAGGTGGAAATGGGCGTGGCGGTGCGCATGGCAGCGATGGATCTGCTGGCGCAAAACCTGCGGGCTGCACGAAAAACAGACGTAATGGCATGACCCTGACAATTCCAGAAAATGACTTTGGCAATATCCGCGTCTTCTCGCTGGCGGATGACCCCGGAAAAGAGGTTCGCGAAAACGAGCCCGATGCGTTGAATGCGCTGTTTGGAACGACAGCGCTGAACACCGATTATGTCGATGTTGTCGATATCGCGGCCCTTGACGACCTTGGCCTGATTGGCCTGCTGCAACAGGGGTATGACGTGACACCGGATGTGGCGGATGCGCGCGTGTTAGAAAGTTTGTCGGGTTGGGCGATCCTGATCATGAGCCGGGCCACCACGGGGGCAGAGGTCACGTTGACCTATGCCAAAGGGGTGACCCACGTCACAACTCTGGGGGATAAGGCCAGCCTGAACCCCCTCCCCCCGCTTGATACCGAGGCCGCAAAGGGTGCGCTTGACACAAATGCCAAACCACCTAAATCCGACGCTCGCGTTGGTGGCATGGTGGCCACGTTGGTTCTGCTGTTCCTGTTCGCGTTGGTCGGCCTGATGATCTGGGTGGGGCGATGATGGAACGCCGGACGCAGTTAAGGTTTACCAATTGTTCAAACAGGTGCAAAACCAAAGGGCAACACCGCTAAGGGACCTTCATGAAAACGCTGTTTAAGAACGCTCGCCTGATTGACCCCGTTGCGCTGTCCCAAGATATGGGCGCATTGTTGGTCGAAGATGGCAAGATCACTGCGACCTATCCGGACGTGCCAGACATCGAAGTGGCGGAGGTGGTGGATTGCGATGGCAAATGCCTTGCCCCCGGTATCATCGACATCGGCGTCAAAGTGTCTGAACCGGGCGAGCGTCATAAAGAAAGCTTTCGATCTGCCGGACGCGCAGCTGCGGCGGGTGGTGTGACCACGATCGTAACGCGCCCTGATACGTTGCCCGCCATTGATACGCCTGAAATCCTCGAATTCGTCGAACGCCGTGCGCAGCAGGATGCACCTGTGCACGTGTTGCCCATGGCCGCCCTGACCAAAGGGCGCGACGGGCGCGAGATGACAGAGATCGGGTTTTTGCAAGACGCCGGCGCCGTCGCATTTAGCGATGCGGATCGTGTGATCAGCGATACAAAGGTGTTCGCCCGTGCGCTGACCTATGCGCGCAGCCTTGATGCGCTGGTGGTTGGGCATGTGCAGGAACCGGGGCTAAGTACGGGTGCTGCTGTGACCTCGGGCAAGTTCGCGTCCCTGCGCGGCCTGCCCGGTGTATCCGCGATGGCCGAACGCATGGCACTGGATCGCGACATCAGCCTGCTAGAGATGACCGGGGCGAAATACCACGTTGATCAAATCACCACCGCACGCGCGTTGCCCACGCTGGAACGGGCAAAGCGCAATGGGTTGGATGTCACCGCTGGCATCGGCGTGCATCACCTGACGCTGAACGAATTGGACGTCGCTGATTATCGCACGTTCTTTAAGCTAAAACCGCCGTTGCGCAGCGAAGATGACCGCATGGCGGTGGTGCAGGCCCTAGCCGATGGTCAAATTGATATCATTTCATCAATGCACACCCCCCAAGACGAAGAAAGCAAACGCTTGCCCTATCAAGAGGCGGCAAGCGGCGCTGTTGGGCTTGAAACGTTGTTGCCCGCCGCGCTGCGCCTTGTGCATGAAGGCCATATTGATCTGCCGCGCCTATTTCGGGCCCTATCCCTGAACCCAGCCCGACGTTTGGGGCTGGAGGCCGGCCGTTTGCTTGACGGATCAACCGCTGATCTGATCTTGTTTGACCCTGACAAACCCTTTGTCATGGACCGCACCAAGCTGCTGTCAAAATCAAAGAACACGCCCTTTGACGGCGCGCGTCTGGAGGGTAAAGTTTTGGGCACATGGGTGAGCGGAAAAAAGGTGTTTGGCTAGATGCCTGAATTTACCTCGCCCACCCTGATTTTATTGCTTTGGGCCGTGCTTGGATATGGCATTGGCTCCATTTCTTTTGGCATCCTGCTTGCGCGGGTCTTTGGCCTTGGGGATTTGCGCCAGATCGGGTCGGGCAATATCGGAGCGACGAATGTTTTGCGCACGGGCAACAAGACCGCGGCCCTGCTGACACTGCTGCTGGACGCGGGCAAGGGCGGGATCATCGTTCTTTTGGCCCGCTGGTTTGCGGGCGAAGACGCAGCCCAGATCGGCGGCTTGGCCGCGTTCCTAGGGCATTGCTTTCCGGTCTGGTTGAAATTCCAAGGCGGGAAAGGCGTCGCGACCTACTTTGGCATCTTGTTCGCGCTTAGCCTGCTTGTCGGGGCGATTGCCGGGGCGCTTTGGCTGACGGTGGCGGCGGTGACGCGGTATTCCTCGCTTGCCGCGCTGATCGTGGCAGGTTGGCTGCCAGTGATTGTGGTGGTCCTTAACCTTGGTCCGTTTGGCATCCTTTTGGCGGGGCTGGGCATCCTGATTTATATCCGCCACCGCCCGAATATCAAAAACCTAAAAAACGGCACCGAAAGCAAGATTGGTCAAAAGGGTTAAAGCCCCAGAAAATGACGCCCCTTGCGCGCCCACCACAGCATGACACCACCCACAAGCGCCTGAAGGCCAAGACCAAGTTCAACGCCAGAGGCATAAAGCAATCCGACGGTGAGAATGATCAAGACAGGCAAACGGGTCAGAGGTTTCAGCACCTGACCCACGTTATAAAGACCAAGGCACAGGGCCAAGATCATGAGCGGCGGCGCGGCCAAAAGAAAGCCTGCCCAAGCCCCCATCGCAAACGCGCTCGCGCTTTGCGGCGTGATCGTCGCCCCTGACAACAGGGGTAAACCCAAAAACAGCACAGCTGCCATCCGAAATTGAAAAAACATGTTAGAGCCCTCTAACAGCGATATGTGATCAACAATTGAGGCAAAATTGGGGCATTGTTTCCAAAAGGCGGAATCGTCGTGACAGTTCAGCCGAAAAAGAACGGCGCGTCTTAATAGGCAAACGCGTCGTAAATCCGGCTCAGATCGCCATCCCATTCACCCTGATAAAGGTCCAGCAATTCGTCCGCTGGCGTCTTTCCGCTTTGGATGCTGTCCTTCAAGGCGTTTAAAAAATGCGTCTCATCGGGGACCAAGCCACCGGCACCGGGCATTGCGCGGGCTTTCAACCCGGCTTCGGATATTGCGACAACTTGCCGGGCGAGGTCATGCATGTCGATCCCATCGACCTTGGCTTGCAAACCATCGACAGAGGCTGCAACGCGCAAGGCTTCGCGCTGTTCCGCGCTCCAAGCTTTGCACAAATCCCAAGCGGCATCCAAGGCGGTTTGATCATACATCAGACCGACCCAGAACGCAGGCAACGCGCATAGACGACGCCAAGGGCCACCATCAGCACCGCGCATTTCCATGTACTGCTTGATCCGCGCCTCGGGGAAAACGGTCGTCAAATGATCCGCCCAGTCTGACATCAGTGGTTTTTCACCGGGCAAGGCGGGCAATTCACCCTTCAGGAAATCGCGAAACGACATGCCCAACGCGTTGATATATTTCCCGTCACGGTAGACGAAATACATCGGCACATCCAAAACGTATTGCACCCATGCCTCAAACCCAAAGCCGTCCTCAAATATGAACGGGATCATGCCCGTGCGCGCATCATCCAGATCGCGCCAAATGCGCGACCGCCAGGATTTATGCCCATTCACCTTCCCTTCAAAGAACGGTGAATTGGCAAACAGTGCTGCCGCCACAGGTTGCAGCGCAATCGCGACCCGCATCTTTTGGACCATGTCCGCCTCTGACCCGAAGTCGAGGTTCACTTGAACCGTACAGGTGCGCCGCATCATAGCCGTGCCCATGGTGCCAACCGTGTTCATATAGTCGTTCATCAGGGTATAGCGGCCCTTGGGCATCAGCGGCATTTGGTCGTGCGTCCATTCCGGCGCGGCGCCAAGGCCAATGAATTTCACGCCGATCTCATCTGAGACGGCTTTCACCTCTGCCAGATGTTCGTTCACTTCGTCGCAAGTCTGGTGGATCGTCTCAAGCGGTGCGCCGGATAGTTCCAATGCACCGCCGGGTTCTAGGGACACATTCGCCATGCCCTTTTTCAGGCCGATGATTTTGTTGTCTTCGGTGACAGGATCCCACCCAAAACGCTGCGATAGCCCTTCTAGAACGGCCTTGATGGATCGCTCGCCCTCATAGGGCAGCGGCAACTGGCTATCCTGACAGAATCCGAACTTTTCATGTTCCGTGCCGATGCGCCAATCAGCCTTCGGCTTGCAGCCATTTTCCAAAAGCTGCGCCAATTGATCATGGCTTTCGATCGGGGCACCGCCGGATTGTGGGATAGACATGGCGCTTGCTCCAGCTCACTTCATAAGACCCTGTGGTGGTCTCTCGCTTGGGCATAAATGTCAATCCGCCACAACATTGCGCCTCACAATCCTGTGTCCTAAGCTTGGGTATTGTTTTTTGTAGGACGCTTTAAGATGAAACGCCTTTTCGCCCCCCTCGCCTGCCTTGCCCTGATCAGTTGTGAAATGCCCGCCCCGTCTGGCGGACCAGCGCCGACGCCAATTGACATTGTTGAACCGGCAAAGGCCCGTGAATCCAGCGGTGGTGAGTTGGCCGGCCTTGCGCCCGTTTTGATCGAGCCTGCGATGGCCGTTGATGCGGCGGCGAGCGCTGATGTCAGCACTGGGTTCGGCAGCGCGCGCCCTCGCGCAGGCATTGTTACTGCTGCGGACATTGATGATACGCTGAATTATCAGGACTTCATCACCTACGCCGCCGGTGCCCGGTCAGACACTGGACTACCTTATGCCAACTTTGGTCGACCACTTCTGGCGCAGCTTCTTGGCCCATCGGGTGCGCCCGCACCCGGCCAGCGTGTCACCCTGCGTCGCCCCGGCGGCGCGACGCCGTTTTATGATGGCTTTTCCGGCGTGGACGGTATGATCACTGTGTTTCCTGCCGCCTTTGGCGCTGGAAACCTGAGCGCGGTTGAGCTTCGCACCTTTACAGGTGAAACGCCGACCACGACATCCCTGCGCACCGGTGGGGATCGCAACATCGTCACCTTAGCCGAGGATGCAACCGCTGCGCCGCAATTCCTCGACCTTGTTTTTGTCGTCGATACCACCGGCAGCATGTCGGATGAACTGGCGTTTTTGACGGCAGAACTGACCTCCATCGTGTCAACTGCCGCACGGACCACCCCGGGCGTTGATATCCGCTATGGCCTCGTTCTGTATCGCGATGCGGGTGATCAATACACTGTACGCAGCTATCCCTTTACCAATAGTGCTGGAACCATGCGCCAAATGCTGCGCGCCCAAGATGCATCGGGCGGGGGCGACTATCCCGAAGCCGCTCAAAAGGCGCTTGAGGTCGCGACGGATCTTCCCTGGCGGCGCGGACAGGGTGAGCGGTTGCTGTTCCATGTCGCCGACGCCCCACCCCATGACGAAGATGCCCGCGCCTATTTGAACGCAGCGCAAGATGCGGCACATAAGGGCGTACAAATCTTTGGCCTTGGTGCCAGCGGCGTTGCCGATGAGAGCGAATTTTTGATGCGGCAGGCCGCGCTTTTGACCTCCGGCCGCTATTTGTTTCTGACAGACGACAGCGGTGTCGGCAATCGCCATGCAGAGCCGAAAATTTCCTGTTATCACGTGACCGCGCTGAAATCGCTACTGGTGCGCGTTCTTCAGTCAGAGCTTTCGGGCCAAAGGATTGAACCCAGCGAACGCGACATCATCCGCTCCGTCGGGACTTATCAAAACGGGGTGTGTTTGAACTAGTTCAACAGCAGGCCTTCGCGTTCCCAGATTACGACCCGCTGATGTGCTGTGCGCGCAAGTTCTGCCAGCATCTCTTCGGTTTTTATGTCCGGTAGGCTGGCAAACAGATCAAACAACAAATCAGACCCGGCCGCATTAATCGGAATGTGCAAAATTTGCCCACCGGGGGCCGACAAAATCCAAACCGGAGGGCTTGAACTGCCGTCAAGCTCTAAGCGCGTCAAATCATCCATCTCAATGGTGCCACCGTCCAAGGGGCCAAGGTAGGCAAGGCGTCGTTCCACAACTTGTAAAACGCCGGGCCCTTGCCCTTCGGCGCGAAAACGCACCTTTTGCCAACCGCCGATCATGAATACGACGCCAAGGATAACGGCGGCATAGCCTAAAAATGCCACCGCACCATGTGCCGTGCTTGACCACCAAGCGCCCAAGACGGCAATCGCAAGCCCAAGCAATACGTCACGCCATTTCCAAATGTGTTCACGAAGTTCTGGCCTAATCATGTGCGCCAATCCCCTTTTGCTGCTTGCCAAAGTGTGAGGGCAGCAACCACTGCCGTATCTGCCCGCAAAATGCGCGGACCCAAGGAAACAGAGGTCGCACGTGTTTTCAACCGGTCCCGTTCGTCTTGTGAAAACCCGCCTTCTGGTCCGATGACGATGGCCCAAGGACCCGGTTCAAGTGCCGCAAAGGTATCGGCCGGACCAACCAAGGTTTCGTCGCAGAACAACAGCTTGCGCGCCGGATCCCATGCGTCCAGCACCGCATCCAGCTTTTGCACACCTTCTACGGTGGGGACAAAGGTGCCACCGCATTGTTCTGCGGCCTCAACCGCGTGGGCTTGCAACTTTTCTTGGCGCACGCGGTTGGCGGCTTGGGTATAGTGCGTCTGTATCGGCAGGATACGGGATGCACCCAGCTCTGTCGCCTTTTCCACGATAAAGGCTGTGCGCTCCTTTCGGATTGGGGCGAATAGCAGCCAAAGGTCGGGGGGCATTTGCATCAGTTTGGTCTGGGCCTGACATCGCAAGACGCCACCACGCTTGCCCGCCTCAACCACCTCTGCGTCCCATTCCCCATCACGGGAATTGATCAGGGAAATAACTGCCCCAACAGGCAAACGCATCACCGCAAAAAGGTAATGCGCTTGATCCCGCTCCAGCGGAACCGATTGCCCTTCCCCCAGCGGGTGATCTACATAAAGACGAACCTTGGATGCCATAGGCGGACCATATGACC